>CAYLZH010000022.1:2721-28641 GCA_964388245.1 uncultured Bacteroidales bacterium | reverse complement strand
GATGATATAGCGCTAAGCCTGGCTGCACTGGGAATCCGGATTATTGCACCTATTCCTGGCAAAGGTACTATAGGAATAGAAGTACCAAATCAAAAACCGGAAATCGTTTCGATGCGGTCAATTCTATCATCAACTAAATTTCAGGATTCTAAATTTGAACTACCTGTAGCTCTGGGTAAAACCATCTCAAACGATACCTATATTTTTGACCTGACAAAAATGCCACATATGTTGGTTGCAGGTGCAACCGGCCAGGGAAAATCTGTAGGACTCAACGCGATTATTGCTTCATTGCTTTACAAAAAACACCCATCAGAAATAAAATTTGTACTGGTCGATCCTAAAAAAGTTGAATTAACGCTATATGCCCGGATTGAAAAACACTACCTGGCAAAACTTCCCGATAGCGAAGAAGCAATAATCACCGATACACAGAAAGTTGTCCACACTCTGCATTCCCTGACTATTGAAATGGACCATCGCTACAACCTGCTGAAAAAAGCACAGGTAAGGAATATCAAAGAATACAATAATAAGTTTATTGCTCGAAAGTTAAATCCTGAGAATGGACATCATTTTATGCCATACATTATAGTTGTTGTTGACGAATTTGCCGACCTTATAATGACAGCAGGGAAAGAAATCGAATCACCAATTGCAAGGATTGCACAGTTGGCAAGGGCTGTTGGACTGCACCTTATAATTGCAACACAAAGGCCATCGACCAATATCATTACCGGTTTAATAAAAGCAAACTTTCCTGCACGGGTGGCATTCAGGGTAACATCAATGGTCGATTCGCGCACCATTTTAGACTCACCGGGGGCGAACCAGCTAATCGGTCGTGGCGACATGCTAATCTCTGCAGGAGGCGATATGGTAAGGGTTCAATGTGCTTTTATCGACACTCCAGAACTTGACAAAATCACAGAGTATATCGCCGATCAGCAATCATATCCATCGGCCCATTTTCTACCAGAATATATCGAAGAAGGAGGATCGGAACTGGCTGATGTTGACCTCGGTAAACGCGATGAAATTTTCGACGAGGCAGCAAGGTTGGTTGTTGTACATCAGCAGGGATCGACTTCACTCATTCAAAGGAAATTCTCGATTGGCTACAATCGTGCCGGCCGCATTGTAGACCAGCTCGAAGCAGCGGGAATTGTTGGACCCTATGAAGGGAGCAAAGCACGGCAGGTTCTTTATCCAGATGAATATTCACTGGAACAATATTTGAATTCTTTATAGAAATTTTAATAATAAAAGAAATGAGGAAAAGTATTAGTTTAATCTCAATGATTGCAATTTCGATTGCAGTATTAGCCCAAGGCGAAATAAAAGATCCTAAAGCCAAAGAAATATTAGACAACCTATCAGAAAAAACAAGATCATACAAGACAATCTCATCTGACTTTAGTTTTACAATGGAAAACCAGCAGGAAGATATTACTGAAACATATGATGGAAAAGTTATGATAAAAGATGATCAATATCGCCTTACCCTGATGGGAACCGAAACCTACTGTGACGGCACAACTATCTGGACTCATATTGTTGAGTCTGAAGAAGTAAACGTAACAAACAGGGACCTGGAAGATAAATCTTTTTTAAACAATCCGGGGGCAATTTTTACAATGTACGAAGAAGGATACAAACTAAGTTTTAAAGGTGAAATAAGCGATCAGGGTAAAAAACTAGATCAAGTTGAACTATATCCTGATAAAGTTGATCAGGGCCTTCAGCCCGACAATGATGAAATTACCGACCTTTCGAAAATTAGAATACTTATCGACTCTGAACTTCTTCAAATTCACACCTTTACATACTATACCAAAAATGGGAATGTTTATACAATATCGCTCAGTAATTTCAAACCTGATAAACCAATCGCTGATTCAGAATTCAAATTTGATATGAGCAGGCATCCCGATATTGAAGTCATTGATTTGCGTGAATAATCATACCAAATTGTTAATTTCTTTTAGCTGTTGCCAAAAATCATTTCCGAAACAATCGATAATACACGTTATTTTATGAAAATAGCAATTATTGCCCACGATGGTAAAAAAGCTGAGATGGTCCAATTCTTAATGCAGCACATTAAGCTTTTTCAGAACGCAGGAATTGAATTAGTTGCCACAGGCACAACCGGAAAACACGCACAGGAATCAGGCCTTGAAGTGACACGCTACGAATCGGGTCCTCTTGGGGGCGATGCACAAATTGCTTCCGATGTGGTTAATAAGAAGATCCAAATGGTCTTTTTCTTCCGCGATCCGCTGGGGAAACATCCCCACGAACCTGATATCCTGATGCTTATGCGTATTTGCGATGTACACAATGTGCCAATTGCAACCAATCCAGCAACAGCTAAATTACTTCTCAGCGGAATCCATAAGCGGAAATAAAATAAGCACTCTTCCTCGCAGAATCCAATAGAAATGAATTCGATCAATATGCTTTCGCAATGGATCTGTGATATTTTTCTCTATAATTTGTATCTTTCGACTCAGAAACAAATTCTATGGATTATAGTTTTTTCTGGGAATTGGCAGGATATCTTGCGGCACTCTTGTTTTTGCCCCCTTTAATATGGAGCACACGTCCATCGTACAGATGGTTTAGCCTTATCGGAAGTATATTATTCATTATCTACGGTATCGTTATAAAAGCTTATCCGGTTTGTCTTGCGAATCTTTTTGTAGCCATCATTACAATAATCTACCTCGATAAAACCTATTTACGTAAAGAATTCTTTAAAGTACTCAAAACCGACACAGAAAGCTACTATTTAAAAGAATTTCTTGAACACTACCGGAAGGACATTTTCCATTACTTTCCAAATTTTGATTTTCAACCGGAAAATTATGTCCATTGTTTTTTTATTCTCCGGAATATGAATGTTGCAGGTCTGTTTCTTACAAGCAAATACAATGAAAATACTTTATATCTCGAATTAGACTATGTGATCCCGGGATACCGCGACTTCAGGACCGGTCGGTTTCTTTATCAAAAATATGTCGAAGCTTTTAAAGATCAGGGCTACTCAAGGATTATCTCACCCTGTTTTCATCGTAATCATGAGAAATATCTTAAAAAGATGGGATTCGAATTACGAATGATTGATGAAAAACGACAGTTTGTTAAAATGTTCGACTAATTCATTCAATATGATTTTCGATTTAAGGTCAACAATTAAGGCTGTTCAGATGATTATCGATATGATAAAAATTCCACTGGTAAAAACATGGTGCGATTAATTTCTGGACGTACATTATTGTGTGTATTTTAATAGTTTCCTTCATTATGATATCAAAGGAAAATCTTGATTAAAAAAAATCCGGGAAACAGGATCACCCGGATTTTTATATTTATTCTTAAAAAAGAATTATTTATCTATCACTAATACGCTTCCGGTTGCTTTTTGTGGCTTTCCATTTAAATCACGATAGATGATAATCCATGGATAAGCTCCTAATTTAGCTATTTCGCCATTTTTCACACGGCCATCCCAGCCATGATGATAGTTGTAGGTTTCATAAATTTTCTCACCCCAGCGATCATAAATAATCATATGGAAATGATTCTCATCGACACCGTAAATATGTGGCTTAAATAACCGGTTTTCATCAATTTCACTGTTCGGGTTAAATGCATTAGGTGTATACAAAATGCCGGTTTCGTCATAAACACGAATCGGGAAAGTTACGGTATCGCGGCACTGGTCGCTTGTTTCTACAACCAATGTAACATCATAGATTCCAGTATCGGCATAGGCATGCCAGGTTCCTTCCAGATGACCTTCTTTTGATACACCATCGCCAAAGTCCCAGAAACTATTAATATATGGTACCGACAGGTTTTCGAAATAAACATTTGGTTTAAGAATGCTTACTAAAACAGGATCGGCCCTAAACTCTGCTATCGGTTTTGGATAAACAGTAATCATGTCAGGGAAATAAAATTCAAATTCACATCCAAATGCAGAAATTGTTTTAAGTGTAACATCATATATACCTGGCGATTGATAAACATGTACAGGATTCTGTTCGACAGAGAAATTGCTTTCATGTTCTTCACCAAAATGCCAAATATATGTTTGTCCGGATTCTGCATTGGCATCGTTAAACTGAACTGATAACGGTTCACATCCTTCAACAATATCAGAAGAAAAGCTTGTTCCGGGGTTATCCATTACAACAATGGTAATTTGCATCGAATAGGCCGGCGATTCGCAATTATCCTTGCCAATAACTGTGTAAGTCGTAGTTTCTTCGGGTTTCACAATATATGGTACAGTTACTTCTTCATTCTCAATAAAACAGGTATAAGGACCTCCGTTGCCACCTTCGAAATTGGCAAAAATTACTGTGGAATCGCCCCTGCAGATAGAATCAGCCTGGACTGATGCAACAGTTTTTATTGTATCGAATAGGGATACGGTTAACTGGGCAAAATCTGATACGCAATTATTGCTATCTACAGCCTGTACATAATATGTTGTTTCAATGATTGGCGAGTCAGTTATTGAATCACCGGATCCAAAACCTGTCCAGTTATAACTGTATGGTGAAATGCCACCTGCTGCTTCGGCAAACATTGTAGTAGATTCACCTATACAGATAGTTACGTCAACCGATGTTTCAACTGAAAGTAGATCGGGTTCCTCAATCAAAACACCGGAATTATATTCGCACTCATGGGAATCAAGTATAGTTACGGTATAATATCCTGCAACAAGATTTTCAACATCCTGGTTTGTTTCACCCGCGATGCTCCATGAATAGGTATAAGGAGGCGTTCCGCCAATGGGAGTTAGATCAGCATTACCGTTGCTTTCCCCATAACAAAGAATATCGGTGCCAACAACGGTTCCTTCAACTGGAGTAGCAGGCTCTCCAACTGTATAGGATATGGTATCGGTACATACTAAATTGTACGATACAGTAACAGCATAAAATCCCGCAGGTATACCGGTTAATGAATCGCTACTATAGCCGGCATTCCAGAAATATGAATATAATCCGTCGCCTCCACTTACAGTCAGGTATGCACCGCCGGTACTTTCGCCATGGCATATCACATCATCACCGGTAATTGAAAGTTCAAGACCGGGAGGATTAATTACAGTATAGGATGTTGTATCGGAATAGCAGGATCCCTGCTGAACAGTTAAACTGATTTCGAATATGCCGGGATCGGTCCAGTTAATTACATATGGGCCTTGTCCTGATCCACTAATAATATTTGCACCGCTAAAGTTCCAGTTATAGGTTGCAAACTGACTTGCATTTCCGGTATACGTTATTGTAATTTCATCCTGATAACAGAAAAGATCCGATTTCACAAAATGTGATGTAATATCGAATGGGTAAACTGTAATTGAATCGGCGGATAAACACTGGTTTGCAATAACTTCAACCCAATAAGTTGAAGTATCAGGTGGTGTTACAGATACCGATTGATTAGTTGATCCATTAAACCAGAAATATTCTCCTCCGGGGTTGCCGGCATTTAGCGTTATGGTAGAACCAGTGCAAATACTGGTATCATTGCCCAATGGTATTACAGGATATGGGAAAATTTCAACCGGATATACAGCTGTGTCACCTAATCCTCCACGATAGGTTATTAACATTACATCAAAAGTTCCTGTATCGCTAAACACATGTGTTGGTTCCCAAAGCCAAGAAATATTGTTCCCCGACATTGGATCATCGAAATACCAAAATGCCGAGTCTAGATTTAAAGTATCGGTAATAAAAAACTCGGTAGTATCTCCAATACACTGATAAAGAAATTCAAAATCAGCAACATTAAAAAACGAGGCAATGAATGTTGGTAAACCTTCTTTTGATGTTTTTCCAGCGAGGGTAATTCCAGGTTCAACATAGTTACAACCAGTTACACCAGCACCCAAATTATTTGGGAAATTTATTACGCCCAAATATCCCTGATTACTACGTGCAAGATAGATCTTCCCATCGGGGGCTAACTGCAGGGCACCTCCGTAATTCGTACTTAAGGTAGCAATTTGAGTTTGAGAAGCTCCAATCTGTCCGGGAAGTCCCGATGCCAAATTCCATTGAAAAACGGGATTTCCCCATCGTCTGCTTCCGTATAATATGGTACCATCTGGTGAGAATTCAACACCATAGGCATCCTGATAATTTGGTGGCATACTAATGAAATTGGATACCTGACCAGTTGCAGCATTAAAATGAAATAACTCAAATTTGTCAAGCCCTTCGATGCCTGCTGCAATGTATGTGCCATCAGGTGATGCCTGTAAATAACCACGTGTAACAGCCGATGATCCGCTGTAAAATGAGCCCGCAGTAGAAATTACCGGTGTAGGGTTTAATCCCATTGGAGTAACCACATATGCCCAAAATTCTCCGGAATTCCAGGGATGCGTGATTACCCAGATATTATAATTATTGGCATGGTTTACTGCAGTAATTTTCTCAGATGTAGGTGTAAACAGCAAAGTGTTTTTGTTAGATAAAATTATATTACCATAACCTCCGGCAGCATTCATATTTACTACTGAATAACAACATCCATAAGCCCCGATGTTGGCATCAACCGTAAATATGAAATAAAACTGAGGGTTCATTGGCATTGGTACGATAACACCTGATTGCGTTGCCGATGGATCTCCATTTAAGGTTCCTCCGGGTGATGTGAGCGTGGCATTCGACATTTCAGCATGCAAAGCATTGTATACCCTGATACCGTCAGTATAAAACAGCAGGTTTCCGTTGGGATCACAGATACTGGCACAGCCTTCATTTGTCGATAAGGCTCCATTTGTTAATGCAACCGGTGGACCGCCGTTAAAATCAAGGCCGGCATAATTTCCAAAATACCAAATGTTTCCTTCTCCTCCCTGTCCATAGGATGTGAAGAGTACAACTGATAAACTAATTGTTGCAAAGATGCTGAGTATATTTTTCATCATTCTTAACTTTGATTTCATCTATTTATAACTATCATGCAAGACGTGCAATAATTTCAATAGTTGTTTGTTAATGCTATTTTTTTAATCAAAGATAAAAAATAAAAAAAAGGAGGAACACAAGGCCTCCTTTTTTTTCGTAATTACCTGATATTTTAACAAATCGAGGTAATCTTGTATCTAAAAAAACATATTCTACCTGATGACAGAAAATGGTTTTATAACTAAAATATCATCATTTGTTCTGATTTTTACAAAATACACTCCTTCTGATAGATTCTGTGTATTTAATTCAACCCTTCCTTCGACATGTTGAATTTGGGAGATTTGTTGACCGATAGCGCTATATACTCTTATTTCGCTTACACGCAGATCATCGAATGTCATGTACAATGTATTCTGACCCGGATTTGGGTATAAGATGACTTTATTTTCAGCTTTAACCTTATCAATACTAAATGGATATTTAACAATTACACTTCCTTCGCCATCACATCCATAATCGTTGGTTACAGTAACACTATAGGTTCCCGGAACTTCTGCAATAATTGTTGAACTTGTTGAATCGTTCGACCATAAATATGCAGACCCGGATGTATTAGGATCAAGAACTATTGGTAAACCTCCTGTGATATACAGGGTATCAGCCCCAAAGTTAACGACCGGTGCGGGATTCACCGTAATCTGAATTTCATCGGTCAGGTTGCCACAATAATGAGATACAGTTAGCTCGTACAAGCCGCTTTGTAATACTTCAATTACCTGAGTTGTTTCTCCATTCGACCATGAATAGCTTGCACCCGGATGTCCGGCATCGAGTTCGAATTCATCATCCTCACAAATGTCAGTATCTGCTCCAAGGTCAAGATTCATATTATATTCTGTAACAACAATAGTGTCCTCCTGGGTTTCACAGATATTAGTTACCATTACAGAATATGTACCGGCCTGCGTGACCTGTAAAGTCTGGTCTACTGCCTGATTCGACCAAAGATAAATCGATCCGGGATTTCCAGCATCTAAAATAATTGGTGTACCTGGGCACATAACGGTATCTCCACCCAGATCAACATCCATTTCAATAATATCGATATGGATAATGTCGGAGTAGGTTCCACAGGCATTGGTTAGATCGACTGCGTAATCGCCAGATTCAGTTATTATTATTGATTGAGTGGTTGCATTGTTCGACCAGTAATATTCCATATTGGCATAACCGGCATCGAGTTCGAAGCCTGAACAAACCGATGTATCATTGCCCAAACTATAATTTGGTAATGGAATATCGCCGTATACATATATTTCATCGAAATTCGAACCGCATTCGTTGGTTACGGTTACGGCATAATTTCCACCATAGAAAACTGCAATTTGATCGGTTACTGCACCTGTAGACCATATGTAGGTAGAATTATCGACATAGGCGCTAATTACTTCAGGTGTTCCTTCACAAATTGTTATGTCTGCTCCTAAATCAACTTCGGGTATATCAAGAGGTGTAAGTAAAATATCATCGACTATCTGACCACAGGCATTGGTTATTGTTACAGTATATGTTCCTGGAATGTCAACATCGATTGTCTGGGTGAACATGCCTGTTGACCATGCATAATTAGCTCCGGAATTGCCAGCATCTAATGTAATCAGGCTACCAACACATAAGTTGGCATTTGGTCCAAGGGGGTAAGTAAGTGGATTATCAAATTCTATATAAATTGAATCGGCATCTTCACACTGGCCATTATATATTGTTACCGAATAGATACCTGTTGACATTACATTAATAGTAGGTTGATTTGAGCCTGTATTCCACTGATAAGTGGATACTCCATAGGTTTGATTGGCATATGTAGCATCGAGTACATGTACATCCCCAACGCACAATCCACTGGTTATATCTACACCGAGATCGGCCTCCACGTTGTTGTATTCAATCTCCAGGATGTCAGTTACCTGGCCACAAATGGAATCAGAATATACGGTTACAGTATATATTCCAGGCTTATCGATCAGATAGGTAGCAGTAGAATCGTAAAAGGTTTGTGTACCAAGATCGGCTTCCCAGAAATAATCGCAGGAACCGTCAAGTGCATACTGGTCGTTAAATGAAAGATCGAAAAACAGGGTTTCGTTTGTGCAAAGCGTTTGGTCAGGGCCAAGGTTTACATCGGGTGTTTGTGAGAAAAAGACATCGGCATAAACGGTATCATAATCGTTATCGCGCTCAGTAACTAATTCAACTGTATAAACTCCACCGGCTGAGTAAATAAACTGAACTGTATCCTGAGTACCGGAGTAGATATAGTTTGGATTACTAGTAGGCCAGTCGAAATTCCAGTATGCCATATCTAATCCCTGGGGATTAGGAATAAAGAAGGTAACTGTATCGTGATCACAACTTGTTTCAAATGTAAATTCAGCCTGATTAAAGAAAGTTGCAATAAATGTAGGCAATCCTTCATTCGAATCGCGTGCCGAGTTCATATCAGGTCCTAACAAAACAGCATTATCAACGTAATTACATGCTGTTCCTGCAAGGATTGGATCATTTATCCGTCCCAGGTATTTTGTACCATTCCGTGCAAGGTATATCTTTTGATCAGGTGCCAACTGCAAAGCACCACCGTTTGCAGTACCAAGTGTAGCTACAAGCTGGTGCGAAGCAATAATTGCGGCGGGGGTGGTAAGTGAGACATCCCACTGGTGCAAATCGGTTCCCCAACGCTCGCTACCATATAGGTAATGCTCATCGACTGAAAACTCGACACCATAGCAATCATCATTCATAGTATAATCAAGTGTTATTGCATCGGTTAACTGACCGGTTGAGTTATTAAAAGTAAATAATTCCCATATATTCATTCCTTCAATACCAAGGCAAACCATGCCACCACCTGGAGAAGCCTTCATGTATCCACGTGTGTTACCTGATGTTCCTGAGTGGATAACTCCAACATTGGAAATTACTGGTGTTGTTACATTTACACCTGTACTTGTTACCAGATAAACATTAAACTGATTGTTGTTCCACTGGTGTGTAATAACCCAAATATCACCATTATTTGCATGGTTAACAGCCGCAATTTTTTCTGTTGATGGATTGAAAAGAGCAATATTTTTTTCAGCCAGGTCAACATCGCCCGTACCACCGTTTGCCAGCATATCAATTCTTGTATAGGCTAAACCTCCTGATCCAATGTTTGCATCCACTGAAAAAATATAGTACGTGTTCGGATCCATCGGTTTTGGAACAATTACACCCGATTGGGTTGAGGAAGGATCGCCTGTTAGTGAACCACCCGGTGATGTTCCAAGAGAATTTGGCATGACATTGTGTAATGCGTCCCAAACAAGTATTCCATCGGTATAAAACAATAGATTGCATTGGGAATCAGAAATAGTAGCAACTCCCTCGTTGGTATCCACCATTCCATCCATTAAATACATCGGATCGCCATTGGCTTGCAATGTACACCAGGTACAGCCGGCCTGGTCGCCAAAATACCAATTTGAGCCTTCACCAAGGTATTGCCCCCAACTAACTGCTGATGTAAGGAGCAAGACTGACAATAGTAGTGTAAAAATCTTCGATTTCATATTCATTATTTTTAGGTTTCTATTTTTCTCTAAATATTCAATAAATTCAAATTTAAAATCGTAAAATAAATGATTTTTTCAATATTAAATGATTACACAACAAGCAATTGTTCAAATTTAACAATTTTGTGTTATTTATAACAAAATATTTTTTCAAGGCCTGATATACTCAAAAAATAATGTAAACATCATTCAATGTTTCTAAAAATCGAACCTATGACAATTTAATGTAGTTTGTGGTTGCACAGTTTTGTAAATTTTTGTTGAAAATTATTAAAAAAAATAAATTCCACCTGTTCATAGCATTTTAATTTTGTTGCTCACCATTAATATAAACGGCTTCAACTTTAATGTTCGGAACATCTTCTGCTCTGGCTGTCATTAAATCATGATCGAGGATAACAAAATCTGCAAACTTGCCTGTTTCCAGCGATCCCTTTACATTTTCTTCAAATGCTGCCATGGCCGGCCAAATGGTGATACTACGAATTGCTTCTTCAGGAGTTAAGGCATTTTCCGTTTGAAATCCACTCTCGGGCCAATTGTTTAAATCTTTCCGGAAAACAGCTGCATAATATGTTAATAGCGGATTGATTTTTTCGATGGGGAAATCGGTTCCGTTGGGAATCCATCCGTTCTGCATTAATAACTTTTTATAGGCATATGCAAATTTAATACGCTCGGATCCCAATCGATCACCAGCCCAATACATATCGGATGTGGCATGAGTGGCTTGCACCGATGGTACAATCGAGTATTTTCCAAAAAGATCGAAATCGTCAGGATGAACAACCTGGGCATGTTCAATACGCCATCGTTTGTCGTTTGTCGATTTTAGGAATTTTCCAAATAAATGTAGCGACATTCGCACTCCGGCATCCCCAATAGCATGAATGTTCACCTGATAACCGTTCTCATCAGCTATCCGACACAAGCTATCGTAATATTGATCATTATTCAATATTAAGCCAGAATTATCCGGATCGTCAGAATAAGGTTCAACCAACCTGGCTCCGCGTGATCCTAATGCTCCATCAGCATAAAGTTTAAGACTCCTGACAGATAAGCGATCAGTTATATAAATACCATTTCTGATATAAAACTCTACATTCTCAGTGTTTGGACTTAACATGGCGTAAATCCTCATTTTCAATTTCCCCTGATTATGTAATTGATCCATTGTCTCAACAACTTCCTTTTTAACACCGGCATCTGCAACAGAAGTAAGCCCGTATTTTATGCATGAATCCTGCGAAATTAAAAGTGCTTCAGCTATCTCTTCTTTTGAAGGATCAGGAATCATATCTCGCACAAGATCGATGGCATTATCAATTAAGACACCGGTGAGTTTGCCATTTTTCATTAGATAATCACCACCTTCAACTTTGGATTTGGCTGTTATGTTAGCTAATTCCAATGCTTTTGAATTGGCAAGGGCGGCGTGCCCGTCAATCCTTATCAGGAATACTGGTTTGTCTGGGAATAGTTGATCGAGTTTTGCATTGTCAGGGAATTCTTTTTCTGGCCAGTCGTTTTGGTCCCATCCCCTACCCTGCAGCCATTCGGGATTATATTTTTCATTATGAGCAATTAAGCGATCAATAACCTCATCAAATGATTTTGTTTCGCGTAAATCAGCCCGTTGCTGTACATTCGTTCCAAATCCGTAGAAATGACAATGTGCATCGTAAAAACCCGGAAAAACAGGTTTACCATTGGCATTTATCATTTTTTCTGATGAATACCTTTTTTGAATTTCCTCATTTGTGCCGGTTGCAATAATTTTTCCATCCTTGATAGAAAAGGCTTCGCAAATCGAGAAATCCTTATCGATAGTATATACCTTTGCATTATATAGTATAAGATCGGCATTTTGGGTATTTATCGAGCACGAGGCTAAAAGCAAAGCTATACCAGAAGATAATATATAAAACAATGATTTCATTCTTTATTTTTTTTACAAAAGTAATTATCTGATCACAATGATCCATCTGTTTATCGATTATGTACAAGTATTATAGCCTGTTTGTTTATCATTCAACTATGAATGACTGAATATTCTATTTTCTACTCGATCAAATTCTTAAGTTTTCAATAATAGTGAATTTCACAAATCGTAGAATTAATGCTGATTCTCAGGAGCATTATACAGCGATCATTGTCAATCAGTATCTATAATTAACTTTGTCAATCAGATTACACAAATATTTAGATAATGAGACTCTTTTACAAGCATTTAATTTTTTACATACTTGCAGGTATCACATTGTCGGTACAGGCACAAATAGATCAATCACAAAAGGACAGCGACGAGTCGAAGGGAGACATCTTTCAACAGATAGCCAAAACCCGGCATAACGAAGTGCCCGGCTTAAAATCTAATCCGATTCCTGTTTTTGACAAAGTTATTCTTCCGATGGACCAAAATCCTGAAAGACAATTTATACCAGTGAATAAAATCGACACAAAGGAAGAATTGGCCTCTGAATTACAGCGCATGAAATCAGAATATGCAATATTTATGAAGAACCATGCCCCTGATGTAGTCCAAAGCAAGAGATTAGACCTGGTTGAATTTGATTGGAGGATTGCACAATATTATGAAAAAGAGAATCCACAATTTGCTATTAATGGGCTTGGTCGTTGGGATAAAGTGAGTATCCCTCATTATAGCGGACCTTCTGGAAATGCTACATCCTATTACCGGATTGAGTTTGATTTGTCAGAAACTTATTTGAATCAAGAAGCATTGTTTCTACATTTTCAGGGAGTTGATTACTATGCTGCGATATATTTCAACGGACAATTTATCGGTGAACATGAAGGAATGTTTGATGCTTTCGAATTTAATATTAAAGATTTCGTTAGAAAAGAAGACAATGTTTTATTAGTGCAAGTAAGAAACGAAGGTTGTCCTATTGGGACAACACCTCCTTATCAGGCCTATCAATGGGCTCCGAATTTTCATTTTGGCACTAAACTCGCGGCTTATGGCGGACCCGGTTGGGACGATCCATGGTTGGGATGGAATTGTACGCCCATTGGATTTGGACTTTGGCAGGATGTGTGGATCGAAGGTAGAAATAAAACTCATATCCATGACATCTTTGTTCAACCCAATTTGCAAAACAATTCAGTAGAGGTTTGGGTGGAAATTAACACAACCTTGAATACGGATCAACTACACTTGTTCTGTTCTATTTACGGACAAAATTTCGAATCAACAATTATTGAGAATTATGAAGTACCTTTTAATTTTGATGATTCTTATCCACCGCAGTTCTTGTATCCGAATAAAATAGATAGTACTCCTGGTTTGGTTAGTTCAACACAATTCAGGCTGGCAAAATTTGTTGTTTCCATGCCTGTCGATAAAATAAAATACTGGTCACCAGAAGAACCCTGGCTATACCAAATACAATTGAGCTTAGTGAATAAAATAAATAAGCAGGTTGAAAATGAAGTTCTCGATCAGCAAAAACAACAGTTTGGCTTCCGTTCATTTGTTCAATCGCATAATTCAATACCCAAAGGTAGGTTTTATTTAAATGGCAACGAGGTTCGGCTAAGGGGTGCAAATATGATGGGAAATATTATGCAATGTGTAATGCGAAAGGACACAAATCAGTTGATTGAAGACATTTTGCTGGCCAAAATAGCCCATAATAATTTTTGGAGGATGACCCAGCAACCTTGCCAGCCAATGGCCTATGAATTTTTCGACAAATTAGGTCTTATGGCTCAGAGCGACATGCCGGCTTTCCATTATATCCCTGCCTTAAAACGAAATGAATATCTAAGGCAAGCAGGAGCACTTATGAAAATGATACGTAAACACCCATGTAACGCAGTGTTGTCGTATATGAACGAACCCATGAAAGGAACCCGCGATCCAAACATTCAACGCCTGACCGAAGATCAACAAGTGGCCCTGTTTCATTCATGCGATTCCCTGTCTTCTATTGTTAATCCTGGTCAGGTAATTAAATGGATCGATGGTGATTACCAAAACCTGAGTAAGGGTTACTCCGATCATCATTGTTATAACCTATGGTATTGGAAACACACTGTAGTCTTTAGCAAAATGTACCAGGGCCAATGGTGTAAAACACGTGCCGGATGGATGCATGGATGTGGCGAATTCGGAACTGAGGGCTTATGCGATACTACATTTATGCGCAAACATTATCTGGCTGAATGGTTGCCTAATTCGGAAGAAGAATTATGGACACCCGCCAGAATTCCAGGATGTCAGTCGGCCCGTCCTGCCTTTCGACGTTGGATTGGAGAGCCAATAACCTGGCAGGAATGGGTTGAAAATTCGCAACGGCACCAGGCCTTTTCAACCCGTTTGATTGTAGAAGCTCTTCGCAGAGATGCTAAGATGAATTCAACTGCGATTCACCTTCTAATAGATGCCTGGCCCAACGGGTGGCTAAAATCAATCATGGATTCCGACCGGCAGCCAAAACCAGCTTATTTTGCCTTTCGAGATGCACAAACACCATTGGCGGCTAATTTAAAACCAACCTCCTTTTATGCTTTCTCAGATGATACTATTTTTATAGAAGCCTGGAATTGTAACGATCTTGATACTAACATTTCTGATTATATTGTTAAGTATCATGTTGAAATGGGCAATCTGATTATTCACAGCGGAAAAGCTAATGCCCGGATCGATAGTTGCGAACCTATGTATCAAGGAGATATCAATTTTATTGCACCCAAAGTTCGAAAGAAGACAACTCTAATCGTTCGTTATGCAATTTTCAGCAATAAAGGACACTACGTACACGATACAATGGTTGAAATTGAAATTTACCCCAACACCGACAGAAATAAACAATTGAATCAACCAGGTGGGTATTGGCAATATCTGATTGAGTCCTAATCAATAGCGCAAGTACTCATCAATTGCAATTATTACACTTACAGTTTTCAGATTTCTAATTATCGATCTCAGGATAATGTTGCTTTACAATAATAACATCAGCATTTCTAAAGTGGCTAATAAGTTTGAAATTCAACTTATTTTTGAAAAGAGCATTATCATCGTTCTGTAAATAACTAAGTTCGTCTTTTTAACAGCAATTCCAATTATGATTTCTTCCAAAACTCAGAACCACAGTAATTTATATGGTAAGTTATGGAATTTGTAATAATCATTGAAAATGTGTTTATTGCATAAATGGAAGAAAGTAGTGTGAGTAAAAAAAATGGAAAATATCTAATTCTTATAAGCATTCATGGATTAATTCGAGGCTATAATCTTGAACTTGGGCGCGATGCTGATACAGGAGGTCAAACAAAATACTTAGTTGATCTCGCAAAAGCATTAGGAAAACACTCCCAAGTGGATAAAGTTGATCTGATAACTCGCCGAATTGATGATAAATCTTTAAGTGATGATTACGCAAAACCTATTGAACCATTATCAGAAAATGTAAGGATTGTGCGTATTGAAGCTGGTCCGGACGAATACATTGCCAAAGAGCAATTATGGGACCATCTTGATAGTTTTACCGACAACCTTTCGAATTGGCTTAACGAACAACCTCGAAAACCGAATTTAATCCATAGTCATTATGCCGATGCCGGGTATGTTGGAGTGCTTCTTTCCAACTTTCTTGGAATTCCATTAATCTACACTGGCCACTCACTTGGCAGAGATAAGCGAAAGCGATTATTGGCAAGTGGTTTATCGCAAGAAGTAATCGAGAAAACCTATAATATGAATAGGCGAATTGATGCTGAAGAAGAAGCATTAGCCAACGCCGATATGGTGATTACAAGTACGCACAATGAGATTGAGGAACAGTATGGGCTTTATAGTTACTATGACCCCAGTTGTATGACAGTAATTCCACCAGGTACTGATTTATCACTTTTTTATCCTCCAAACGGAAAAGAAAGCAGCTCTGTTTTGGAAGTATTACCACGCCATCTTAACAATCCTGATAAGCCTATTATTTTGGCTCTATCAAGACCCGATGAAAGAAAAAATATCCTAACATTAGTCGAGGTTTTTGGAGAATCTAAAAAGTTACAAGAATTAGCTAATCTGCTGATTGTAGCTGGCACAAGGGAGGATATTAGAGATCTTGATATAGGACCTCAAACTGTTATTACCAATTTAATGTGGTTGATAGATGTGTATGATATTTATGGCAAAGTGGCCATTCCAAAATCGCACGCAGCAGATGAGGTTCCCGCGATTTACAGATTGGTTTCCACTTCGAATGGTGTATTTATTAACCCAGCGCTTACCGAACCTTTTGGATTAACACTACTTGAAGCTGCTGCCAGTGGATTACCGGTTGTTGCTACAGAAAATGGTGGCCCAGTTGATATACTTGAAAACTGCCAGAATGGAGAACTAATCGATCCTTTAGATAAATCGGAGATTACTAAGGCATTGTTAAAGATTCTTGAAAATAAGACATATTGGAAAAAGGCAGCTAAAAATGGTTTAGAAGGAGTAAAAAAACACTACTCCTGGCAGGCTCATGTCGATCAGTATATACAAAAAATAAATGCATTGCCTGTTGAAAAGCGTCCGAAGCCAGGCAAACTTAAAACACATGCATTTCGTTATCGCGATAGGGCCATCTTTAGTGATATTGACCAAACATTGATTGGCAATCCGGAAGCATTGGCCAGGTTTTCCGATGTAGTTAAGAAAAATCATAAAAAAGTCTCCTTTGGAATTGCCACGGGTCGTCGTATTGATACAGCTCTTGCTCTAATTAAAAAAGCCCGGATACCTAAACCAGATATATTGATCAGCAGTATTGGCACTCGCATTCATTATGGAACAAACCTTACAGAAGATAAATACTGGGCCGACCATATTGATAATAACTGGAATAGTAAAAAGGTACGTCGAATTCTCAACAAATTGCCAGGTTTAAAACCTCAACCAAAAGCTGAGCAATCTTCGCTTAAGGTATCCTATTTTTACGATCCAAATATTGCCCCTTCAGTAGAAGAAATTATTGAATTAATTCGGACACAGGAGGTAACTGCAAATGTTTTGTTATCGTTCGGACAATTTTTGGATATTATTCCTTCACGGGCATCAAAAGGTCAAGCGCTTCGATATGTTTCCCAACGACTTGAAATTCCTTTGGATCATATGCTTGTTGCTGGTGGTTCAGGTACAGACGAGGACATGATGCGCGGAAATACAATGGCAGTGGTAGTTAGCAATCGTCATTACGAGGAATTATCCCAACTTGTTGATCAGGAAAAGATCTATTTTGCCGAACACGATCATGCCGAAGGAATATGTGAGGCAATTAATCATTATAACTTTTTTAATCTCTAAAGAAACTTTTTGTAAACAATATCGAATATACATCCAAAATTTTATGCAAAAATTATGTCACAAGAAAACTCTACAGAAAAATTAAGTTTACCCAATGGTGTAATGCTAAATGCATACCCCGATAGTATCGGCAAAAAATTAAGCGATACTGTAAACATGCTCAAAAGGGATGAGCTAAAAGATGTCTTCTCGCTATTCTACATTTTACCCACTTTTTTTAACAGCGACCTGGATCGTGGATTTTCGATTATCGATTATGATTTAAACAAAGAACTTGTTTCGAAGGATGATTTGCAAGAATTACATAAACTAAAGATCCTTTTTAAGTTCGATCTTGTTCTGAACCATCTTTCGGTAGGCTCGCCACAATTTCAGGATATGCTGAAAAATGGGGACCAATCTAAGTTTAAGGATTTCTTTATAAACTGGAACGAATTCTGGCAAGGACAAGGTGAAATGGGACCCGATGGATATATAATCCCCAAAAAAGAACATTTGGATAAGCTTTTTATGAGAAAGCCAGGACTACCCATATTGAAAGTCAGGTTTCCGGATGGAACAGAACCACCTTACTGGAATACATTCTATCAGGAAATTAACTACCCTTCCCTTAGTGTAGATGATGTCCTAACTATCGTAAACTCAGAAAAACTCAGTCGTTCTCAAGCCGAAGAACTTGCCCAAAAAGTTAATAATGGGGTAAAAAAACAAATCCCGTTGGATGAGATTGACTATGGAAGAAATATTTCTGTAAAAGAAGAACTTATCGCTTATCTTGAACAGAATAGAAAGTACCTTGGCCAAATGGACTTAAATGCTAAATCGGAGACTGTTTGGGATTTTTACGATGAAACTTTTAAAAAGCTGCGCGATCATGGTGGAAAACTAATTCGACTCGATGCATTTGCATACTTACACAAGGAACCAGGGAAAACCAATTTCTTTAATAAACCCGGCACATGGGATTATTTGTCGAAACTTAAAAAGATAGCCAAAAAATACGATTTGATCCTATTACCTGAAATTCACTCCGAATACGGTACCGGGCTTCACGAGGAAGTAGCAGGCGAAGGCTACCCTATCTACGATTTCTTTTTTCCTGGTCTGGTAATTCACGCCCTCGATTTCGGCACAAATAAATTTCTAAAGCGATGGATTGATGAAATATTGAAACAAGATATAAAAACCATTAATATGCTCGGTTGTCACGATGGAATACCGGTTCTGGACCTGAAAGGAAAATCGATGGGAGGTGTTTATAGAGAAGGAATATTGAGTGATACGGAATTGGATGAAGTAATTGACAATATTTTAGAAAGAGGGGGAAGGGTAAAGAACTTGTTTGGTCCTGATGGTAAGAAAATTTCATACTACCAGGTAAATGCTACTTTCTACAGTGCATTGGGAGAGGATGATAGGAAATTATTACTTGCCCGGGCTATTCAACTTTTTATGCCTGGAATTCCTCAGGTTTGGTATCTCGATTTATTCGCAGGTAAAAACGATTATGCAGCCGCCGACAAAGGAGGAACCGGTGGGCACAAGGAAATAAACAGGACAACCCTTACAAACAAAGACATTGAGGATGGACTCAAAAAACCTTTAGTTTCGAATCAACTGGAGCTTCTCAGATTTCGTAATACCTACCCTGCCTTTAAAGGTGATTTAACCGTTGGTAAAACTAAAAACGACAAGATCGAAATGAAATGGGATCATCAGTCCTTTTCAACAGAACTTAAAGCTGACCTAAGCAATTATGAATTTACCATTACCTATACAGATAGTGATGGCAAAGAGAACAAAATAACCTTTCCAGAATTATAATTAAAATAATAAATAGAGATAAAAGGATGAAAATTTTAGCAACTGATTTAGACCGGACACTTCTCCCAAATGGAAAATGGGAAGGCGATCCTAATGCTATAAAGATATTTAATAAGCTCACACAGAAGAATGATATTTTGGTTGTTTATGTGACAGGTCGAAACCTGAACCTTACAGAACAAGCAATTAACGAATTCGGTGTACAATATCCGGATTTTTTATGTGGCGATGTTGGTACTACAATTCGAAAATTCGAAAATGGCAATTGGCATTTCGATGAAGGATGGATTAGTCATGTAAAGAAACAAAGCCCAAAATGGGATGCTATTTCCATTCGCGATGCTGTTGCTGGAATTGAAGGAATGAGGGAGCAGGAGGCCGAACATCAAAATCAGTTTAAGCAAAGTTACTATGTCGATCATAATAAGAAAGAGGAGATATTGGAACAATTAAATGAAGTTGTAAAAGGTAAATATGATGAAGTTATCGTTTATAGTTTCGATTCGCAGGATGGCAAAGGATTAATAGATTTTTTACCAGAAAGTGCAACAAAACAAACAGCACTTGAATATGTGGCCGAGAAGTTTAGCGTTGATAAAGGAGAGGTAGTTTTTTGTGGTGATAGTGGCAATGATATATTTCCATTAACGGCAGGATTTCGTGGTGTATTAGTAAAAAATGCCGATGACCAGTTAGTTGCAAATGTAAAACAGGCAATGCAACAAAATCCCAATTTACAAGCCTATTTTGCAAAAGGCGATTTTAAGGGATTAAATGGCAATTATACCAGTGGTGTAATTGAAGGGGCCTATCATTATGGAATTTTTGATGAAGATTTTTAGTTTGTAAAAATAGTGTTGACACTACACTTTTTTAATAAACAAAAAACGCTATCGGTGTATCTGATAGCGTTTTTCGGTGTTTTGCGTATATAAAAAGTGATCCAGCCAGGATTCGAACCTGGGACCTACAGCTTAGAAGGCTGTTGCTCTATCCAACTGAGCTACTGGACCCCTGATTTTCGGGCTGCAAAGGTAAACAAATATAAATTTTCATTATAATGATAAACCAAAAAACTTTAAGATTATCGAAGTACAATCTCAAAAAACCATACATGAAAGAAGTCCGATCGCTGAATCGGGCCTCTATTGTATTATTCAATTGGGATTCATTATCAACTTAACTTTGTCTATATCTTTAAAGCAGTTAAAGAACACAGACCATCTACACTAACAGCTCCTGTTATAACCGAACCATAGTATGCTACCATTACTTCTATTGTCCCTGTTGAGGATAATTCAATTACCTTAAAACCGGATTGCCCAAAAGGATAATTTGCCGACCAGCCTGTTGAAGGAATAAATGCACTCGCAATACCCCATATAGGGAAAGTAGGTCCCTGGTTGTTTGTTGTAATTGCCCAAACAAGGTTTATCCCGGCATAGGAAGTGGAGGTATTGCGAATAGGGCTTGAAAAATTTACGGCATAGGTCCCTGCAGGAATATCTGATAACTGTAGAATCAGAGTAGCAGTTCCTGAAGTAGTTAAAGGATCGGCTATTATAAAATTAACAGAATTGCTTACAGAATAGCTTTTTGTACTCTCACCATTTTGTGCGTACAAAGCAAATGGCACACTCAATAATTGGCTGGTACCTGATATTGTATAATTTGTACCACCCGAAGGATCTGATTCAGTTTTTATATAAAAGATTCCATCGGCCCAATTAATTGTATCGAAGCCAGCTTCTCCCCCAATTTCAATTGATATAAGCCCATTTGCATTTGTAATTGGTGTTTGTACTTCGGAATAAATTATAGCTCCGGTTGCAGAATCTTTTAAAATGCTAACTTGCATCCCAACAGCCTGGTTTACTACCAATTGATCGGCATTATCGCGAACAACAGCCTGATAACTGAATTTTTGTGGTACTTGTGCAAACATGCTTGCCGACAATACTATAAGTGCTAAAATTGTAAATATCTTTTTCATGGTCATTTGTTTTTGATTATTTTAAATACTTTTTCTTCTTTGCCTTTCTCAAATACTTTCAGAAAATATACTGCAGGTGCAAGATTTTGCATCGATACTGAAGTCTCACTATTCAATACATTCTTGCTTTCAATGAGTTTACCACTTACGTTGAATAACTTAAATTCAACTTCGGTCGTATTAAAATTCTTAACTTTTAATATCAACTCATCTACAACCGGATTCGGATATGCTTCATAATTTAAAGTTATCGCTTTAGCATCTTCAATATCATAAACATTCGATATTTCGAACATTTGTTGTACTCCTTCAGATACCGAACCATCTACTCCCATTATAGAGGAATAAACTACCTGTCCAATAGAATAGCTAACTGATCCACCACTCCCGGCAGCATCACCGCCAGTAGTGGGAATTACTTCTTGTGCCTGCAATCCTGTCAGGTAAAATCCCAACAGGAGAATAACACTTAGTTTCAAATTTGTTTCTTTCATTGTAGTGTTTTTAATTAAACAATAATTATCGGTCAGTTAATACTAATGTATTTAAACTGAGAATTAAATCGATTCGATAAGAAGATAACATAAAATGTAATGAACTCTATCATTTCGTAAATGATTTTTAATAACCCATTTTCCATGTATGAAATATTTGTATCATAATATCATAATATGTCTGCTGCCAAAACCTTCAAAGCTAAGTATAATCGATATATCAATCAAAATTTAATTACCCTTTCATTATACTAACAAATATAGAATAATATTTTAGTTTTAAAAATTTCATTAAAGAATCTCACACCGTAATAGATCCTTAATTTGCAATAGATATGCAAAATATCAATTTGTCAGGTTAGGTTGATACGGTCGAAATATCAAATACTGGTTATAGAAATAATAACAAATTTCATAAGACATATTATAATGGTCTGCCTTTATTATGAGTTTATCTTCTGTTTCTTAAACTCAGGATTACCATTTCCTGAAAATATGACACCTGAAAGAAAAAAATCTTTAAAAGAATGAAAGCCTGTCAGAATTTTTTCATGTGTGTCATAGTCAACTTCGATTTGGAATTCAGATTTTATCGACTGACAATCTGATGATTACATCAATTCTACAGAATTCCGGTCAAATAATTAAATGACAAAATTGCTTTGGCACAAAATATGACAAGCAGGGCGCAAAATTTATTATTGTTAAACTTTTAATTTAAATATTATGTCGGAAGTAAAGATTAAACCCCTCGGAACAAGGGTTCTGATCGAAGCAATTGAAGCAGAACAAAAAACAGCTTCTGGAATTATTATTCCCGATTCAGCAAAGGAAAAACCTCAGCAAGGAAGAGTTATTGCAGTTGGAAAAGGAACTGAAGAGGAACCAATGGAAGTAAAAGTTGGAGACCTCGTTATGTATGGAAAATATTCGGGTACTGAACTTCAATATGAAGGAAACGATTATTTAATTATGAACCAATCGGATATTCTTGCGATTATTTAATTCATTATTGACAAACATAAAAACTAAATACAATGGCTAAGATTATTAAATTTAACATCGAATCGCGCGATTTATTAAAGAAAGGCGTTGACCAGCTTGCCGATGCTGTAAAAGTAACCCTCGGACCTAAAGGAAGAAATGTAGTTATAGATAAAAAATTTGGTGCTCCTCAGGTTACTAAGGATGGTGTAACTGTGGCCAAAGAAGTCGATTTAGCTGACGAAATGGAAAACATGGGTGCACAAATGGTTAAGGAAGTTGCCTCGAAAACTGGTGATGATGCCGGTGATGGTACAACAACCGCAACTGTATTGGCTCAATCAATTGTAAATGTTGGTTTAAAAAACGTTACAGCCGGTGCAAATCCTATGGACCTGAAACGTGGTATCGACAAAGCAGTAGAAAAAGTTGTCGATAGTTTAAAAGCACAGTCGAAAGAGGTTGGCGACGATGTCAGTAAAATAGAACAAGTTGCTACTATCTCGAGTAACAACGATCCTACAATCGGTAAACTCATTGCACAGGCAATGGATACTGTTGGCCAGGAAGGTGTTATTACTGTTGAAGAAGCAAAAGGAACAAGCACACATGTTGATACTGTTGAAGGTATGCAGTTCGACCGTGGATATATTTCTCCTTACTTCGTAACTGATACCGAAAAAATGGAATCAGTACTTGAAAGTCCATACATCCTTCTTTATGATAAGAAGATATCGACAATGAAAGACCTGCTTCCTGTCCTCGAACCGGTTGCTCAAAATGGTCGTCCATTAATGATTATTGCTGAAGATGTTGATGGTGAAGCCCTTGCAACATTGGTTGTAAACAAATTACGCGGATCATTAAAAATTGCTGCAGTAAAAGCTCCAGGCTTTGGCGATCGAAGAAAAGAAATGCTCGAAGACATTGCCATCCTCACAGGTGGTACTGTTATCTCTGAAGAAAAAGGGATGAAGCTGGAAGGAACAACAATGGAAATGCTCGGAAATGCCGAGAAGGTTGTAATGGATAAAGACAATACCACTATCGTTAATGGTTCCGGCCAAAAGGATATGATCAATGCCCGTGTAAAGCAAATTAAGGCGCAGATTGAAACCACAACTTCGGATTACGACAAAGAAAAATTACAGGAACGTCTTGCCAAATTAGCTGGCGGAGTTGCAGTAATTTACATAGGAGCAGCAACCGAAGTAGAAATGAAAGAAAAGAAAGACCGTGTTGAAGATGCTTTAAGTGCGACACGTGCTGCAGTTGAAGAAGGTATCATTCCTGGTGGAGGTGTTACCTATATCCGTGCTGTCAAATCGCTCGATAAAATCAAGGCCGATAATGAGGATGAAAACACAGGTATAGCCATCGTTCGTCGCGCATTAGAAGAACCTCTTCGTCAGATTGCAGAAAATGCTGGAATGGATGGAGCTGTGGTTGCTCAAAAAGTTAAGGAAAGTAAAGGAGCAATGGGCTTCAATGCACACACCGAAAAATATGAAAATCTTCTTCGCTCAGGTGTAATTGATCCTACAAAAGTTTCGCGTATTGCTCTTGAAAATGCAGCATCAATTGGCGGTATGCTATTAACTACCGAGTGTATTATTGCTGATGAAAAAGAAGATACACCACCAATGCCACCAATGGGAGGTGCACCTGGAATGGGCGGCATGATGTAATCATAACCACAACATATGCCCGAAAGGGAAAATCAGAAAACCTGTCAATCAATATTGGCGGGTTTTTTTTATCAACAATTCTTGCTCATGATATTTCTGATTTATCTTTCAATTTTTCGGTATTCATTTTCAATAAAGAATTGTGTCCCTCTCTTAAAAACGACTTTTCATTTAGACCTCATCACTTAGCTCTTCTCCTGCCTGGGTAAGTCCAAAGTACTTACGAATGATATAAACGAGAAGATAGATTATTGGTGTATCGAGCAGTGCAACAAGTACTTTAAAAACAAAGCCATTCATAAGCAACTTTCCGAAGTACTGCCATTCGATAACCCCAAAACTGCAAAGCAGCACCAAAACAGAAAATGTATCGACAAATTGTGATGTGAAAGTCGAGGCATTGTTCCGGAGCCAAAGATGCTTTCCATTGGTCAGTCTTTTCCAGAAATGAAAAAGTTGGACATCAATAAACTGGGCAAAAAGGTAGGCAATCATCGAAGCAGCAACAGCAACAAAAGTAAATCCAAAAACTTTATGAAAAACAACATTGTCGATTGGCGACCAGGCTGTTGCATTGGCATTATCGGCCACTAAAATAATTGCCAGGGCAAACAAGCTTGCAAATAATCCTGATAACACCACCCGGTTTGCCTTTTTCTTGCCATAAATTTCAGAAATGATATCCGTTACTAAAAAGGTCAGTGGATAGGGAATAATTCCAACCGATATTTCGAAATTGTAAACACCCCATGGATTCCATTCAAAAAATTTCTGAAAAATCAGGTTACTCGTAACCAAAGCCGCAATAAACATCCCCGACAGGATGAGGAACAAATTATCAGCTATTGCCTTTTGTCTTTTTTCCATTAGAGGGATTTAAAAATTAATCTATAAATCCTGAAACTGATTTGATTATTAATTGTTCAATAGTTCCTTTATCGAAAAACCTGTTTGTAACAAATTCTGAGGCTGCATGATTTCCTTCAATTTATCATCAGAAATAATTTTTAATTCCTTATTCGCAGCAAATACATCCACTCCTTCTGATT
>CAYLZH010000022.1:0-2621 GCA_964388245.1 uncultured Bacteroidales bacterium | reverse complement strand
TCAGAAATAATTTTTAATTCCTTATTCGCAGCAAATACATCCACTCCTTCTGATTAGCCTACCACATGAAATCAGAAGGAGTGGATGTATTTGCTGCGAATACATCCACTCCTTCTGATTTCATGTGGTAGGCTAATCGGGCAGCTTTGTGATATCCGATGTAAGGACTAAGCGCTGTTGTAACCGATGCACTTTGATAAAGCTTTTTGCTTGCTACAACGGCATCGATTTCCAATCCTTCGAAAAGGTTTTTGCGCAGTGTATTATTTGTAGCAATCAAAAGCTTAACACTCTCCAACATAGCATGCCCTATCACAGACAAATAAGCATTCAGGTCGAGACAGCCTTGTGCCGAAAGGTTACTGATAAGCATATCGTTGGCATAAACTTTATGTGCAACTCCGATAGCAAATTCAGGAATAACGGGATTTACCTTACCAGGCATAATCGAACTTCCAACCTGTTTTTGTGGGATTGTCATTTCCCTTTTCGCCATCATATCGGAAGATAAAAGCCGGATATCATTCACCATTTTCTCAATATTTACAGCATGCGATTTAAGTATTGCATGAACCTCGACCAGTGAATCGATGTTGTTTGTAGCGTCAGATAAATTCTCACTCCGGGTAATGGGCAGTTTGGTTAATTTCTGAAGTGTTGGAACCACTTCCATAATAAAATAGCGAGGCACTGCAATGCCGGTTCCAATGGCAGAACCTCCAAGATTAACTACTTTTATCCGCTCAAAGCATTTCGATACACGCCACCAATCGCGCGACAAGGCCTCACTATAAGTACTAAACAGCATCCCGTACGACGAAGGCACTGCCTCCTGCATCTGTGTGTAAGCTAACCGGAGCGAATTCCTGTGCTTGCTTTCAATCGCTTCGATCCGGCTCCTGAGTTGATTTATGCTTTCTTCAAGTATCTCCAACAATCGCATAATGGCAAGCTTTAATGATGTTGGGATTACATCATTTGTTGATTGAAAAATATTAGCGTGCTCAAATGGATCGATTATATTGTAACTGCCAGGTTTTTTCCCTGATTTTGTCAGGCTTAGATTTGCAATTATCTCGTTTATATTAAGATTTGTGCTTGTGCCTGCCCCCCCCTGAATTGCAGGAATAATAAAATTGTCAAAGTGTTTTCCTTCAGCTATTTCAGTAGCCGATTGGATCATCAATTCAAGAATATCATCACTAATAAAAGAAATCGGAAAATCTTTCTCAGGATATTTTAGGGCCACCGCATGTTTAAAACTTTTATATGTCTGATAACATGCAAGTTTAGTCAGTCCGATTGCCTTATACCATTCAATATGAAAAGCAGTTGTATCCTGAAAATTTTCTTTCGCCCTAACGGAATGGATGCCATATAAAGCATTCTCAGGAATTTCAATTTCGCCGATAAAATCTGTTTCGATGCGCATAACAAGCAATTTTTGTCAAAAGTAACGAATGGATGGAATTTGGCAAGGAGGCTGATCCTAATAAAACTCGTCTAATTATATCACATTTTATAAGATTGTATATATTCAAAAGTTGAAATTCTTGAAAGGCAATTAATTTTGTATTCTAAAGTTTTCTGAAAATGAAGATACAAACCAGGAAATTATTTAAGTACCTCCTAATTGCAGCCATTGGCTTTTTAGCAATTAGCATATTGCTTGTTATACTTTTCAGGATTGTAAATCCACCAATTACCGGCCTAATGATCGTCAGAAATATCCAGAACGACAGGTCTTGGTTTCAGTTACCCGATAAGGAATGGATAGATATCGAAGATATGGCGTTGCCAATTTCCGTTGCTGTTGTGGCTTCAGAAGACAATCGATTTTTCGAACACCATGGTTTCGACTGGAAAGCAATCCGGGAAGCCCGCAAACAAAACAAAGAAGGAAAAAGAATGCGGGGAGGGAGCACAATTTCACAACAAACGGCAAAAAACCTCTTCCTTTTCCCACATAGAAATTATTTGCGAAAAGGCCTTGAAGCCTGGTTCACTATGCTGATAGAAATATTTTGGAATAAATCACGAATTTTAGAGGTGTATTTGAATATAATCGAAACCGGCCCGGGAGTGTATGGGATAGATATGGCAGCCAGGCAATATTTCCACAAGCATGCTGGTGAGCTATCAAAATCTCAGGCAGCATTAATTGCAGCCTGCATGCCCAATCCCTTTCTTATGAAACCTGATAATCCAACAAAATATCTGCTCAAACGACAAAAATGGATTCTTTGGAACATGAACAACATATGGCCAATCGTTGTAGAAGGACTTGATGATAAAGACTGAATTATTTCTGTGATCAATC
This sequence comes from uncultured Bacteroidales bacterium, assembly GCA_964388245.1. Lineage (GTDB taxonomy): Bacteria > Bacteroidota > Bacteroidia > Bacteroidales > M50B96 > JAIOYV01. The sequence continues at coordinate 301 of CAYLZH010000022.1, read as the reverse complement.
AATACTTATAAATATTGTGGTGAAGACCTATTTCATATTGATTTTGTCTTTTCCAATGTTCTACAATTCACCCTAAAATTTGATCATTATTTGTTCAAATAAATCAAACAACTGATTTTTGAATATCAGAATCGAAGTAATAGTTGTAGCAATCAGCATAATAAATTTTGGTACAAACCAAATGGTATCAATTTTATGCTTTAGCGTCTTCATGTGGCTCCGGCAAAGCTTTTCCAAATCCCAATCCTGCGATTTTGCAGGTAACATTATTGTAATATCCCCATCGGCCTGAAACCTTGAA
>CAYLZH010000021.1:18040-28743 GCA_964388245.1 uncultured Bacteroidales bacterium | reverse complement strand
GAAAACTACAATTGGGTAAATTCAAAATTTCTATATGCAAAAGGAAGCATAGATTTAAACTCACAGCAAACAAAACTTAGCATATTTTCATTTGATGAAAATCCATTGGATACTCCACTTGCCTGGGAAGACCCTGATGTGAGCAATGTAGATTATCAAAACTTTGGATATACATTAGAAGATTTTCAAAATGACGATACAGCTACTATCATTTACAATGGAAATGGACATTTGAATACCGTCGAATCTTTTGGTGTCGATGTGATGAAAGTATTTTCAGGGCAATTCCCAATTCCAGAAGAAGGCTTGCGTATGAATGGATATTTCTCTGGGCCAACTGCCGGAAATATAAACGGTGTAATAAGCGGAGTTAATTATTTGCGAGTAATGCCCGATGGATCTATGCGAATGAACTCAAAAATAATTGCCAGTACGTACGACGGTGAAACATTGTTGTTAGAAGCTTTAGGTGCAAGTTATATGGCTACAGGACCAGCATGGTGGGAAACTTCAAAGGCAGTTTCTAACTTAGAAAAATACGCCCACTTAACTAAGCTACACAATTTAGGAGTAGGTTCAACCAACGTGCAGACGCAAATGATAAACTATAACCACTATGGTTTTGAAACCATTAAATTAGATAATCAACAATAAAAAGTAAGTAAAATGAAAAAGATAATTTTAGCTCAATTAGTAGTCTTATTAGTAAGCATCAGTGTTTTTGCTCAAGATGCAGATGTAAAATACTATAAAAACAAGATTTCTCCACAAACAGAAGATTATGTAGATAAAGCACCTCAAAAAATCTCTGGAGTATTTACCATTAATGTACCCATTGAAAAAGTTTGGAGTCAGCTTAATGACATGGAAGCCTGGCTAGTATGGTATCCAAACTTAAAAGAATCTAAACATGTTTCTTCTGGAAAATTTGGATTAGGCTCCGAAAGAATTGCAGCTATTGGAAATATGAAAATTTATGAGGAAATTATTGTTTGGGAAGAGAATAAGGCATGGGGATTTACTATGCTGGAATCAAACCGAAAGTTTTTCAACGAATTGGTAGAAGTTCTTTATCTAAAGAAAATCGACAACAGTACTACCGAAATAACTTATAAAGGTGGTTATGCTCCAAGAGGAATGGCCAAAATGATGACAGGTATGCTAAATAAGCGATTTGTTAACATTTGGGCTGGAGCATTTGAAAATATGGAAGCTGAATTGAACAAATAAATAATTAATAAAATGAAAAAGACAATTTTTATTACAGGTTGTAGCACTGGTATTGGCCGAATGACGGCAAAATATTTCCAGGAAAAGGGCTGGAATGTGATAGCCACAGTTCGTAAGAATCCGGAACAGGATGAAGAACTAAATGCCCTTGACAATGTATTAGTTGTGGCTCTAGATGTAACAAAAGCCGACACTATTCAATCAGCAGTAGCAACGGCAATAGATAAATTCGGAAAGATAGATGTTCTTTTAAACAATGCCGGATATGGTTCCTATGGTATCCTTGAAGCTACTGCAGAACAAGCAATCAGAATGCAGTTTGATGTAAATGTGATTGGTGCCCTGATGATGACCAAGGAAGTAATTCCGTATATGCGCAAAGCCGGTGAGGGAACCATCATCAATATTTCATCAATGGGAGGAAAAGTCGCCTTCCCCTTGGGTACTTTGTACCACGGCTCGAAATTCGCAGTCGAAGGCATGTCTGAAGCCCTTTCATTCGAATTGGCAGCTATTGGAATCAAAGTAAAAATGGTAGAGCCTGGTATGATCAAAACCAATTTCGAAGAAACTACCATGAAGAATATGGCTATTGATCCTACACAAACCGAATATGCTGCATTTCTTGAGAAGTTCATGGCCGGAATGCAACAAGCAGCAAGTCAAAGTTCCGAAGCGATTATCGTAGCAGAGAAAATCTACGAAGCAGCTACGGATGGCAAAGAACAATTGCGTTATATCGCTGGCCCTGATGCGGAACAGATAATCGCCGCACGTAAACAATTAGAAGATCCGGAGTACTTTGCCATGCTTAAGAATCAGTTTAATTTATAACAACGAAACTTTTCAGGGCAACTGTAAAGTAATGCTACTTGTACCTCACATTTTGCCAAGTGCAAATTGTGGGGTACTTTTATATAACTAAAAATGTACAATTATGAATTTATTAGACTATACTTCAGCCTGGGTAAAGGGAGAAGTTTTTCAAGGAAAGATTATGTTGCTTATTGGTGTTGTGGTACTTGTGGCCGCTATTGCCATTTTCAGGAGCGACAATAGCATATTGCGAGGAACATTAATCCCCATGATACTCATGCTTCTTATTTTCTTCGGATATGGAGGCTTCCAAACATTTAGCCGTCCAGGTCATATAAATAAAGTGGAAGAATTGCATGCCGAAAACCCTTCGGAAGCTATAAAACAAGAATTGACGAAAGCTCAAAGTGATGATAAAACGTACCAAACCTTGAAGGTCGTTTGGGTTATCCTGATAGCAGTTTCTGCACTTCTCTATCTTGTCTTTTCAACACCTTATTTGAAAGGCCTATCAATTGGACTGGTGGGATTATTCTTAGCAAATTTATTGCTTGATTCAACACTACATTTTAGACTTCAACAATATTTAAAAGGCCTTGAGCTGCTTATTTAAAGCATCGGAAAAAATTGAATATTATGATTGTTTTCAAAATAATAGTTTGGATTTTGGGGTTGATTGCAATATCAACAGGTGTTAATGATTTATGGAATGGGGCCTCTGTTACTGGTGACTTTGGAGATCTTGGAGATAAGGTCAACAATCCAACGCTTAATTATACAGTTCGTTTTTTAGGAGCAATATGGATGGGATTTGGAGCATTGTTGATTCTCTTTGTAACTGATCTACCTAGATACCAAATGGCATTAATAGTTGCATTCTGTATCGTCATATTAGGTGGGATTGGGAGGTTGATCTCTATTATCCAATTCGGATTTTCCGAAGGAAATCATTTGATCGTATTTATTACGCTGGGAATTGAACTTGTTTTAGTCCCGGCATTATTAGTTTGGTTCTTATTCATGGACAAAACCCCATAATGAGTGGCTATAAGAAAACTCTGGTTTTTTGGAGAGTCCTTTAGAAAGGGTCAAGAAAAATGCTTTTGACGCTTTTGCTGTATTGTTTGTTGAGACTGTTAGTATTCGGAAAGGTAAAGTTGGATGACATCCTTCTATTAAAAAGTACAGGGTAAAAGGTGCTAGTAGGTATCTGCAGTGAGAGATTTATTCAATACATTTGATAAATTTTGACAAGTAGATTGACAACTAATGACAATGTCGATGATAGTAAACCACCTTATTTTTGCATCATAAAACATAATGAATCAAAAACATGAAAGAAATTGATAAAACAAAACCGGTAATGGTAACGGGAGCAACAGGATATGTTGCTGGCCGTTTAATTGAAAAGTTGTTAAATGATGGATTAACTGTTCATGCAGCCGTTCGTAATCCCGATAAAAAAGAAAAACTGAGATACCTGGATGCAATCGCAGAAAAATCAGAGGGAAGCATCAAATATTTTAAGGCCGACTTGCTTACCCCCAATGCGTATGAAGCAGCGATGCAAGGATGCGAACTGGTATTCCACACTGCTTCACCATTTATCGTTTCGGTTAAGGATCCACAGAAAGACCTGGTTGACCCAGCCGTTAATGGAACTTTCAATGTGCTTGAAAGTGTGAACAACACCTCATCGGTAAAACGAGTGGTGTTGACCAGTAGCTGTGCTTCCATTTATGGCGACAACAAGGATATCCTTTCGTACCCTAACAAAGTAATGACAGAAAATCAGTGGAACACTACCTCTTCATTGACTAACCAACCCTATAGTTTTTCCAAGGTTGAGGCAGAGAAAAAAGCCTGGGAGATCAACAAAAAACAAGATCGTTGGGACCTGGTTGTAATTAATCCTTCATTTGTGTTGGGGCCTGGCATCAATCCTTTTGGCACATCCGAAAGTTATAACATAATGAAACAATACGGCGATGGCACTATGAAAATGGGTGCACCAAAATTAGGAATGGGCTGTGTTGATGTTAGAGATGTGGCTGAAGCTCATTTCAAGGCAGGGTTTACTCCCGAGGCAGAAGGCAGGTATATTGTTTCTTCCGAAAGTTTAAACTTCTTTTCTATGGCGCAGCTCTTGCACGAAAAATATGGAAATGATTATCCACTACCTACAAAGGCACTGCCCAAATGGTTAGTTTGGCTAATTGCACCTGCAGCAGGTATGACCCGCAAAAATGTAAGCAACAATGTGAATATTGATTGTCCTGCCGACAACTCAAAAAGCAAAAGAGAGTTAGGCATAGATTATATTCCGATAAAAAGATCGATGAATGAATTCTTTCAGCAGTTGATAGATCACGATATTATAAAGCCGGTTAAGAAATAGGTTTTATGTTTTTGATTATTGAGGGGCAATCCGAAAGTGAGGTTGCCCCTTTTTTAGGACTAGTTAATGTGGTGAATAAAGCCATCAGAAAAAATATATACTGTTTAGGAGTGTTAATTCACTTCTGGATCTGTTACTGTTGACGTCCATTTACTAACTTCTGCTGTTGAGAACGATGTAAAACTGTACTGAGAGAGCACAGTTTAGTGTAAACATTTTTTATGCTATTTGTAATAATCAACACTTTGATACTATGATCGCTGTGATGAAAAAAACAAGAATCTTATATTTGATAATATTGTCCTTTTGAGGATTTGAGGAAATGAGGATTCTCTCAAATCTGTATATTTCTTTCGATTTTCTGTATTACAGGATTTTTATAGGAATTTACAGAATTACAGAAATATGCACATTCTCCTCAAATCCTCAAATCCTCACTCCTTGGAAATAGTTTTGAATAAATTCCATGTTGCTGGCGTTCGACCATTCCTTGGTCGATGAATTCACGTATGTATCGTTGGGCAGTTTTGTCAGGAATCGACATTGTGGAAGCAGTTGCAGCATAGTCCTTTCGAGAAAAGGTGTTTGGTAGTCGGTTGTAAAAGTTCTCTTTCTTCTTGACGGGAATCTGTTGCTTCTTTGAGCTTTGCTGTACGGTAAAATAAACATGCTCCGAATGTTTGACCAATGTTTCGATAATCATTAAAGTGTTATCAAAATCTTGATTACTGCACAATAAATATGATGTTTTTGGGGTTTCAGGCTCAATCCTTAAAACACTAAATACCATGGCTATTCGGTAAGCAATTACTCCTAGACGACGAATGGTTGCTGTGAAATTTTCCCCGATACATTCGATAGATTCTTCTTGTTTGGTTCTGAAATATTTATTGAACCGAACAGATTGCTCCTTTGTAAATCTAAATTGAATGGTTTCAGATTTGTACATTCGTTGATAGAGATCGTAGAACGAATCTCCCATTCTGGTAAACCGCTCTGTCATCCCATCATCATAATTACTTTCAAAAACATCGTACCATTCAGTTTTGATGTTCAAGTGGTAAAATATGAACCGGCTAAATAATCCGTTTTCTGAATCGGGGATTAGGTTATTGACTTGGTTTGGTGTTCCTGACAGGACAGTTGAGAGACGAGGAGATTCAATTTCGACATGTTCCCTATCCGTTCGTCGGTAATATGCAATCTCCTCGTGGTGGAACGCTTTGCGGAATCCATCACTGTAATTCCCATAATCGCTTTTAAATGTATTCGACAGGGTATCGCCTTCTGTTTCAAACATCAGCCCTTTCCCATCATTGTCGTCAAGAAGCTGGAACATGCCAGTGGCACTATTATTTGCAGGGATGAACAGCATCTTTTCCTTTGGGTATGCAGGTTTTGGCAATTCGGGATTATTCTTTTTTTCTGTTTTAAATTTCTTCATTTCTTCTCGATAATCCATTTGGGATTGTTTGGTCTCTTTCCTCAAATCCTCATGGATTCTTTTTACAAGGTTTCGGCACTGGTTTAGCACACCCTTTCCTGCCGATGCCTTTGCCGTTACAAATAGGTAGAGGTTCGGAAAGACTTTTCGTCGGTCATAAATCCCAAAAACATTGGGCAAACAACTGCTGAAAGTTACAATGGCACCGATCAGCAAAATGTCTCTTTCTGTTTCTGATTTTGCTGCCTCGCACACTTGTGTAACAATTTTTGGTAGCGAGCCAAACACTTCTTCTGGAATAGTTGGTAAATCTGCTGGGCTATTAATATGGGTGTCTAAATCCTCGGTTTTGAACAAATTGAACTGTTTGGCCAAATGAAAGAAAGTACCGATTGTAATACCTTCCTTCCCTGATTTCATGCATCGAAGGTATTGAAGTTCACAATCCATAATATTATATTTTGGATTGAATTTGCTGATTCGTCTATAAAGGTCAAGCCCTTCGTAACCGAAAGCATCGGTAAGGGCAAACCCTATGTTGCACCAGTCAGTATAATTGTTGGTAATATCTATTTTCTGTCTTTCAATTTCATCAACAACCCGTTTCACGGATTCGAATAATCCTGTCTCGATATTCTTTTCTGTAAATTTCTTGTCAGAACCTGTTATTTTCTTCGTTTTCTCTGTTATTGGATTTTGCTCCTTTTTTACAGGATCCATATTCAACCAATAACCTACGTCGAATGTTTTTCGTTGCATATCTACAATTGCCTTGGGTTAAGATAAACTTCTGGGTCGTGTGGAATAAAACAAGCACGGGCGATGTCTTTTCCCGATTTGTCCACCTCCAAATTATAAGTGTACGTCAGATAATTCCTGACTGCTATGAAGTAATTCTCATGCGTTTCCTTGTGTGTGTCGATGCTGATAATCCATTTCAACCCATCTCCGGAAGGGGAAACAAACAGTAGTACTGTTTCGTTGTAAGGATCGTTGAGCAATTGCTGCTTCACATTGTCCAAGTTTGGAACATGGTCAAAATCGATGGTCAATAAATCCGAATGGGAAATTAGAGATTTTGAACTCCGCTTCCCGAATATTCCAGAAAATGTAGCATAGCAGAAATTCTGTGCTTTGTACCTTCTTGCTTGCTCTTTGCTTGTTAAAGAACGTAGTTGCTTGGTTTGTGGTTGGAAAGCAGAGGATTTGATCAGGTCGTAAATTTGGCTCACCCCTATATTGTAAGATGGGACAATGTTTTGGATCGGTGGTCGATAGAAACTGAAATGTTTAGCGGGCTGTACTAATTCTTCCCGTGGCTCCTGGTCTTTAAATTTTAGTAGGACATCCGGATCAAGGATCATATTTCCATTTGTGCTCATAATTGTAAATTCCTAAGGTGTTCTTCTGCTGCAAGGTGTAGCTCTACAGTTGATTTGCTTCTTCCTTTTCGATGGTATTCCATCAAATCTTTCTTAGAAAAATAGATGCGTTTTGAACGTTTCATAAATGGAAGCTCTCCCCGACTAGCCTTACTATAAATTGTGGGAACTGTTAGATCCAGCAATTCTGCTGTTTCTTTTACAGTAAGAAGTACATCTTCTGGTTCGATTGAGGGAACATTCTGAATAGGTTTGTGTTTTATGTCGAGCAATAGGTTTTCAATATTGCTCAATCTCTCATCAATAGCTTCGAATGGATTTTTCTTTTGTACAATTTTAATTTTACGTACAAAGATTTGCTCCACTCGCACTCGGGTAACCGGTTATAACAAGTTACAATTCTATTGGTTCCTGAGTGAAATTACATAAACTCATTTAAGGTGTTCTTCGTTGTTTACATGCCTTTTTGCCACTTTGATATAATTCCATTTTTAGTAGGTGATTATTTGTGATGCCTTGTACAATTATCTTTTGCCCTTATAAGGGGCTTCCATTATTAATAATTGCAAATTTCTTTGATGAATTGTTTTCAGTAGTTAATAACGAATGCCAACAATTTATAGTTTCAGTATCTTTGGCATGATTTCGACTTATTTCTAGCAATACACGAATTGTGATAATATGTAAACTAATAATTGTCAGATTGATCCGAAAGTTTTGGCAACTTAGCTAAGTTTCTTCTATATCCCTTTATCCATAAAGGGTTAGTTGTTTATTTCTGGAATAAAAGTCGTTGGAATTAAACATATCCAGCTGTTTTGCCTGTCTTATTCTCTTAGCCCCCTCCCTCATTGTATTACACACATATTCAAGCGTTAGGTAGAAACATAAACTCATCCTGATTTTTTCTACAAAGCTTGCAAAAGCGGGGGTTACCTTGGCAACAGTCCTTCGAATAAGCTCAATCAACAGATAGGTGATCAAAGCTATATATATCTGTGATTTGACTGCATTTTCACTGGTCCCCACAAAGGTTTTCACTTGCAGGTTCTGTTTCAATGATTTAAAGAACTGCTCTATATCCCATCTCTTTTTGTAGAGTTCTGATATTGTCAAGGCTTCCCATTCCAACTGATTGGTAATTATTTCGATAATCTTGTTTTCGTCTTCTTTGTATACATGGACAAGACGCAAATTTTGTTTGGAAATACCGGTTTCAACTGCTTTAACAGATGTTAAGCGTATAATCTCGTCCTTTACGATGTGTTCGTGTTTTGCTTCTGGCAGTTCGAGTTCTTCAACTGTCTCATAAACAGTATTGGATTTAATTCTGGTCACAAAAACATTGGTTGCACTAATACGATTTAACATTAAATGAAAATCAAAATATGCCCGGTCTTCAACAATGATCGTGTTTTTGGGGAATATGGATTGTTCCAGTCCATACCTGTCATGCAATTTTGCTTCGCTAATGTTTACCACATCCGGGAGCATTAAACCAACATCCAAGCAGGTATGTATCTTCGCTCCTCCTTTTGCTGTCCGAAACTGTGCCCAGTCAAACATGGACAAACAAAGCGGTATGGTTGTGCTATCTATAAGCTTAACACTCTTGCCCTTGATTTCTTCTACAATATAGCTTTGATGGTGCTTTTTCAATACGCTTTTGTAATGACCTAGTAATTTAGAATAAAGGCTTTCAAATACGCGCCAGTCACGTTTCTTATTGCCATCGCTCATGGTTGAACGGGCTGGGCTTTGTCGCCATAGCCGTCAGGTTAAGGGTTTTTACTCAGACAACCAGCATGTTTCTATTTCACAAATAGAGGGAACGGATAGACACTGCAGCTTTGTCGGCTGCGATAAAGAAAGATTTTGATGCGCTACTCAACATTTGCATTGTTGATGTCCAAGCCAGGAAAAGTGGTTTTGTATCGCGCAAGTCCAAGATGACCGGAGCACGGTTCTCCAATTTACTCATGTTTTCGAACAGCAACCTGGCCGATAGCAGCCTGTTAGAAATGTGTCAAGAGTTTGAACATCTTTTTGGCGAAGGGCTGACGAAGCAGGCTCTTGATGAACGATTCAACAACAAGGCAGTCCTCTTTTTTAAAATGCTGATGGAATTAGTACTCAACTGTCACCTTAATTCGGACATTTACAAAAACTTGCTCCCAAACTGCAAAACCATAAGGATAAAAGATGCTACTTCCTTTCAATTGCCCGAATCTATGAGCGAAAAGTATCCTGGCAGTGGTGGGGACGGATCTAAAGCATGTGTCAAGATACAATTTGAGTACGACCTAAGGTCCGGAAAGATATACGACCTGTCAATCGGGCCCTTTACAGTTAACGACCTGACAAACAGCAAAAATACATTGAATAGTGTAAGAAAGGGCGATTTTCTTATACGCGACATGGGGTTTATTGATAATGAATTCATGGCTGCACTCCAGCGAATGGGAGCCTTTTACCTGAACAGGATCAAAAGCGATGTAAGCGTATGGCTCAAAACTATAGATAATAATTTCGAGAAGCTAGATTTGGGCACGGTCGAAAAACAGATGAGGCATCTCGGGATTGACAAAAAGGAGTACGAAGTGTGCCTTGGTGCCAAGAAGAACGTAAAGTGCAGGCTCGTGCTGATATGCCTACCGGAAAAGATCAAGGCCGAAAAGCTGAGAAAGGCCAAAAGGGCAGCACAGAGGACGGGTCGGCAATTGAGCAAGGAGACCATCGCCAGGATGGGCCTTAATGTGTTTGTTACAAATCTTCCAGCAGAAGAGTTGGCCATTGGCCTTGTCTGGGATCTTTACCGTCTTCGTTGGCAAATCGAACTGGTTTTCAAAGCCTGGAAGTCTGTGGCCGCCATAAACAAAATAAAAAAAACCAAACGCGAAAGAATAGAATGCTACCTATATGCCAAATTAGTGTTCGTACTTCTGGGATGGAACATTTTCTGGAAGATCATGGATTGTGTAGACAAATCAGCACCCTTGAGTTTTTATAAGCTATTAAAGAACCTCAAACGGTTTTGTCCTAATCTGATCAGAACCACTAAAGTAAGTTTAAAAGGCCCAGGGGGATCGGAATTTTTTCTTAGTTCGGTTATGAGTAATTGTCGATTGGAAAAGAGAAAAGGCCACTTGTCATCTGTTGATATAATATATAGATTATTAAGCATTTAACTAATAAAATGTTGTATGGTTTCAATATTAATAATTATCTTTATGACAAAGTTCACGGGCTGGCATTAGCCCATAAAAAAAATACTATGAGGGAACGGACTTTATCAAACTGCTCCCTCTGGGAGCAATTAAGTGTTTGTGTATGTGAATATTATGGACAGTTAACCTGACGGCTGTGGGCTTTGTCGCAAACCTAAATCAGAAATGAAAGTCTCGCTCACACCAATGCCAGTTGATATATCGCT
>CAYLZH010000021.1:0-18030 GCA_964388245.1 uncultured Bacteroidales bacterium | reverse complement strand
AGAGCTGTCCGTAAGTTAAGGCAACAAATTGGTCATATGCCTTATATTTACTGCACCCTTTGTCGGATTGGAAAGTATTGGTACATGAATCAAAAATCCATTTGGGTACCAAATCAACAATTTGACTTATTATTGGTTTGTTGGTATTTTTGTTACGCCTGAAGAGTCCCATAATATTTAAGTTTTTTGGTCGAAACAAAAATATTGGATTCTACAGGCTTTTAAAATTATAGACTTTCGGATGAATGTGAATAATTGTAAAAAAACATGGATCAACTTAACGCAGGCATCGTACGATATTTGAAAAGCAAAACAGATTATGCAATTCTATTGACAGGTAAATGGGGTGTTGGCAAAACACATTATTATAAAAATACCTTGACTCCAATTATTGAGAAAGAGGAGCCTATTGATGGTTCAGAAAAGTTTAAGTCAATTCATATCTCTCTATTTGGACTTAATTCCATTGAAGATATTCAAGTTCAAATTTTCCTGTCTCTTCATAAATACATGAAAACCAAAAGCGCAAAATTAGCATTTGGATTAAGCAAAATGATTGTAAGAGGGATGTTGGCTTTTAATAAACTAGGAACGCCAGAAGATTACTTTTCTGATGTGAAAAGTAAAGAAGGAACTCTGATTAAACTAGATCAATTGGTCATTTGCTTTGATGATTTTGAGAGAAGAAGTCCAAACCTAGATTTGAAAGAATTAGTTGGTTACATTAATTCTCTAGTAGAGGTAATGGGGGCTAAAATCATTCTTATTACTAACCAAAACGAGATTGACCAAAATTCTCTTTCTGAGCTCAAAGATAAGGTTATAGGTGTAACATATGAATATGCTCCAGAAATGACAGATCAAATAGAAAGTGTTTTGGATCAACGATTCAAACACTCCGTACCATTTTTCTCATTCCTTCAAAAGCATAAAAAAACATTTCAAGACTTTTATGAGTTATATGACAGCAACTTACGAACTCTCATTTTTTCATTAGATAATTTGCAGCTCGTTTATTCAGAGATAATGCTTGAAAACCCGGATAAAGGGAGTGAAAAGGATAAGATAGTTTTGGATAAAATTGAAAACATTATTCGTTTTTCCCTTGCCATCTCCATTGAATTCAAAAAGAATGAAATTACACTTTCTAATAAAAATAATTTAGATGGAGGTCCTGGAGTTGATTTCACTTTAGAGGCTTTTAGGGATGTGATTGCTAATGATGTAGATGTAAATGAAGAAATTGAAAAGTCGTATCGAGAAACATTTATTTCAAAGTATTATAAGTCCTATTCTGACTATAAATATTATAATTCTCTATATTCATACCTGACAGGAGCAAAGAAGTTTGATTATGAAGCACTACTTAAAGAAGTTAAAAAAGCATTCCATATTGAAGGTGCTGATGTTTCTCCTCAATACAAAGTTTATAACGAACTTGGTTATGGTACTTGTTATTTACTTTCGGAAAGAGAATATCGGAAATATACAAGAAACATGGTTCGATTTGCCGAGCAGGGACTTTATCAAATAAAAGACTATGTAACTGTTTTTCACTTTGCTTTGCGATTCAATAATGTTCTTAATTATGATCCCATCAGACTAAAAAAGAAGATCATTAAAGGTATAAACAAAACAAAATTTGATCTACTTAACACTTCAATTCTAGAAACACATCTTGATATTCCAAGTGATTCTGAGAATATTGACGAACTAAATGAAATTAGGCGTGAAATATTATTGCGAAATAAGAAACTTTGCCAAGAACATGATCGCAATGAGGCATCGGAGTTAATTAAGCGTTTATATGAATGCCCTGAAGCTTTTATCGATGATTGGTCGAATAAGAAAAACCAACTCTATGATACTTCATTATTTAAGTATGCCTCTGCTTACAAATTTCGCCAAGTTCTGAATAGTTCATCAAATAATGTCCTTAGAAAATTTCTTTATTTGATAAGGACAAGATATACGTCAGAATCGATTGATATTTTTAAAGATGAGTTTACTTTTTTATATGGCCTGCACTCCAAACTGAACCCTATCTCAAAAAATAGGCAAAAAGGAACAGTAAGAAACTATCTTTTAGATAGTATCTACGAGGCTCTATCGATAGTGTTGAAAATGTTCGATTAAATTGCCTTTTACAGATGCTCATCCTGAAATTTGATATTCAGTAGGTTCAGTTCATCCTTTGCTCTGTCCATATTCTCAGGGGCAAGTCTGGCGATAACAGTTTCGAATAAGGCTAGCTTATTCTCAAACTTCTTCTTAGTGTTCGGATGAGGAGGGGAGGTCCTGTTTGCCCTACTTGAATAATATGTATAGTACTGAAAGAGTTTTTCGCCAGAAGTATGTTGGAATTGCTTCACGATTCGATCCGCATTTTTACGAGTGACATGGGTATTGGAGAAAACGCAAAACAGGGCTACTTCTCTTATTGTCATCAGATTTGATTTACCGTTGAGCTTTTCTTTTGGTTCTTTCTTTAATAGTTCCAAAGTACCTTTATGCTTTACGATGTGGTTTTCAATTATGTTAAGGCACTGGATGATAGTATCGACATAAGAAAGTTCATAAAGATCGTACTTTTTGGTGATTTTGGAAATTTCAAGTTTCGATGTTTTTGAAGAAATTGTAAGGGCTGTCTTCTCTACATCATCAAGTTCTAAGGATTCTATTTTCAAATCATCAAAAATCGAGAAGGTATTATGAACCAACTGTTCGAGCATTTCCGATTTTGAATTAAGGCGGTGGTATGGTTCTCCCGAAAAATCGTTGATATTAGGTTTACTGTTGACTACCAATTCTTCAAATGAAAAAGATTTATTTTTGATGCCCAAGAATTGCAAATCACTTGGCAGGGTTGATTTCCACTTGTTAAAGGTATGGTGTAACTCTTCGAAGCTTTTTCTTATTTCAAAATGGTCAATTTCGTTTTGTAGAATGTTCGAAATCTTATCTTTGTCACTGGCAGTAATATTGTCGGTTTCTGAAACCAATTCAATAACTGCTTCAAAAACTTCTCTTTTAAATAATATTCCGTTAACCTGATTAGGGATTTCACCAAAAGAATCCCCGACAAATGAAGTATATTCAATAATCGTTCTTTCCCAATCTGTTGTTTTGTTATAATGAATCAGAATCATCTGGTACAAAGCAAAGACTTTGTCAATGGCCATTTTTGTAAATCCATTGAAATCTCTTAATGAACTTCCCTTTTCAAAAGAATACAAGCGTTGGTCGTTAAACCATTTAATGAATGATTGAAGTATTCCATTAAACTGAGGTTTCAGATGCTTTCGAAACTCGATTCCTGCCGGACTATTTCTATAAGAGTTGAATTTAGGTATGATTTCTAATTCATGTGGTCCACGTAAAACCCGCATCTTCTTCCCATTACTACCAATGATGAATTCAAAGGTCTTCTTCATTCTCTAATTCTTTTCTGTTTTTTCTATTTGAATTCTGTTTGCAGCCGCAATCTTTGCTTGGTCAACCACCTTTGCATAGATTTGGGTAGTTTGAAGGTTTTTGTGACCTAACATCTTCGAAACTGTGTAAATGTCGGTTCCATAGAATAATTGAAGTGTTGCGAAAGTGTGTCGGAAATTATGAAACGAAATTTTCTTTGATATTTCTGCATCAGAAATCCATTTTTTTACTTGTCGGTGGGTTGACGCATAATTTAAATCATCGAAAACCTTTTCCGTTTGTGGCATATCTTTAGGGTTATCAGTGCCAAGAGTATATCCATAAGCTTCGGTTGAAATAGGTTGGAATTCAACTCCATCGGTTTTCTTTTGTTTGTAATTTAGAAAGTAACCTTGCCCCTGTATGTATTCGATTTCGCTCCATGTCATTTTTTTTATATCAATGAACCGGATGCCGGTAAGAGCTGAAAAAAGTGCAGTTCTTTTTACGAGTTCACTTTCACATTTGGTGTATAGTAATTTTTGAAGTTCCTCTAGGGTGAGAAATTCACGTCGTGTTTCTTTTGGCTTTATTGAAGATACTTTACTGTTCAAGTCGCTTTGTAATAATCCATCTTTGAAAGCTTGTTTCAATGCAGCTTTTAACCTATTGAAATACGAGACTGCTGAATTAGTCGAAAGCTTACTTTTCTGACTTTTGTTGCTCGGTGTCGTTAGCAAGTATTCTTTGAAATCTTCTAAAAATCGTTCGTTTAAATCAGCAAATTTTAGATTTCCACCGGTGAAGTTTTCAAGGTATTTTAAAGCAGACATCCAACTATGGTAATTAGAAGGTTTGCGTTTTTCTGCAAGTTTTCTGTAATAATATATAAAATCCCTGTCGCCTATTTCTTTTATTCGTAACCTGTCTAGTTCATATTCATTGTAGATTTCTGGTTTGTTGAATTGGTTCTCTCTTTTTTGACGAATGCTTTCGGCTATTCTAAGGGTTTCAATGTTATGCTGTTTATCGATAACAGATTTTGCTTTTTCGAAAATGTACAAACCAAGAAACTCTCTCCGAGTCATCTCACCCGTTTTTTGATGCTTTACAGGAGGGTAAAAGTCGAGATACATGCTTTTCCGTCCTTTACTTATGCTTTTTTGTCTCAATTTTACTTTAATGCCCATTTACTAGTATTTACTATCGGTTGATTATAAATAATTCGTCAAAATGCAACTTTGAAATTTGTATTGATCTTCCATCTTTTTTTTTAGGAATCTTGTAGGTTGATACACGTGTATAAATTTGATCTTGGGTAAGGTTATATTTTGCCTGGATATCCGGGACAGTGTACCATTCTTTAATGTTAGATACCGCGTCTCTTCGTTTTTTGAAATAGTTGTCAATATGCATTTTTGAAAGATGAGTTTTTCCGCCAATTTGAATCTTTGGAAACTTTTCTCTTTTTATAAGCATATAGAGCCAGCTTTGCCCTATTTCATATTTGTCCATTACTTCTTTTGTTGTATAGAACTCAGTAATAGCCTTTGACTCTATTGGTTGAGCTTTTTCATAAACAAGGTTTGCTTCAAGTTTTTTAATAATGTCTGATTTAAGAATTAAGACCTTACGATTGCTTATTCGTTTCCCATTTATAATACCATCATTTAACCAATTATAAATAGTTTGTCGTGAAACTCGTAGCAATTGAGCCGCTTCGGTAATATTTAATATTTCCTTGTCTTTTAGAAGTATCCCATTCTTTTGAAGTAACTCTTCCTTTTTCTTTTCCATGTTTAGGTTGGACTCCCGAATCTTCTGCTCCTTTTGTTTCTTTTTCAAGGCAGCATTGTTGCATCGCTTTGAACAATAGCTCGTCTTGGTAGTTCTGGCTATAAACTCCGAACCACAATATTCACAAATTCTTTGTACTTTGATATTCGAACCCATAAATTCACCCTTTTATGTATAATATTGTCAAATAATGTCAAATAATGTCAAATAATGTAAAGATACTACACATATAGAATTCAAAGATAATAAAAATATTATTCGAGGTACAAATGAGGTACAAATCTTAATTGAAAATTAGAGTATGATCACAAAACATCACAAAGTTTTGTAGTTCTTATAAATAGGATAAAATAAGAGATAATGTAGGTTCTATGATGGTTTATTAGTGCTATTTTTTGCACTGCCTACTTCCCGATACAGAAATTCTTAAAAATATTAACAAGCACTTCATCATTAGTAATTTCCCCGGTTATTTCGCCAAGATAATGAAGTACCTGTCGGATATCCATGGCCATCAGGTCGGTTGGGATTTTTTGGTTTAATCCGGTGATTGCCCTGTCAAGTGCTTCGCCTGATTTTTGAAGCGCTTCGTAGTGTCTGATATTCGATATCACCACATTGTTTTTGGCGAGATAGGAAAGATCAACCTTGCGAAGTAAGGCTTCAATTAGCTTATCGATATTGCTGTGTGTTTTAGCAGAAATAAAAACCAGGTCATCATTCTCACGATCAATATCCTCAAGGTTATCAATGTGGTTTTGATGGTTTCCTGCTATATCGATTTTATTAACAACAATAATCAATTGTTGATCTTCTAATTCCTGCTTCACGTTTATAATTGCCGACTGAATATTGACCATGGCATCCGAAGCATCAATCATCAGCAAAACAATGGCTGCGTTCCGGATTTTCTCTTTTGTCCGATCAATACCAATTATTTCTATTTTATCAGTTGTTTCGCGTAAACCGGCAGTATCGATAAAGCGAAAGCTGATTCCTTTAATATTTATTACATCTTCGATTGAATCACGTGTAGTGCCGGCAATTTCCGATACAATGGCCCGGTCTTCTTTTAATAGAATGTTTAGCAAGGTAGATTTTCCAACATTCGGATTTCCTACAATTGCTACCGGTATTCCTTCCTTTATCACGTTTCCAAGCTCAAATGAAGTAGTTAGCTCAGTAAGTTTTATCTGAATTTCATCCATTAACCTGCCTAAATCACTACGATCGGCAAATTCTACATCCTCTTCACTAAAATCAAGTTCAAGTTCAATTAATGATATAAAATTCAATAACTGATCGCGTAATTTTTTTATCTCCGCTGAAAACCCGCCCCGCATTTGTTGCATGGCTATTTTGTGTGATGCTTCTGATGAGGAAGCAATTAGATCGGCTACACCCTCGGCCTGTGAAAGGTCCATTTTTCCATTAATGAATGCACGCATTGTAAATTCACCTGGCTGCGCAAGAGTAGCACCGTTATTTATAAGTAATTTCAGTATCTCTTGTTGAATATATTGAGACCCATGACATGAAATTTCAATTAAATCTTCTCCCGTATAGGAATTTGGAGTACGAAAAATACTAACCAATACCTCGTCGATAAGACTTCCATTATTATGAATTTCGCCAAAATGTATGCTGAATGCCTTTTGTTGACTAATTTTTTTTCCAGAAGTGGCAGGTTTAAAAATCTGTTCACATATATTGAATGCCTCGCTGCCTGACAGCCTGATTAGCGCAATGGCACCACTGCCTGGCGAACTTGCAATTGCACAAATAGTTGATTCGTTGTTCATTGCATTTTTTGTGCAAAGATAGGGAATTCCTACCTTCTGTGCTTAATCCCACATTTTTCAAATATTGTTAAATCATATTGAATTTCACTTATTATCGGTCTTTGATTCCTGATATAAATCATCTATTTTTGAGCCGCTTTTGAAAACAAATAAAATATTCAGAATATGAGCGTATTAGTTAGTAAAGATTCAAAAATCATAGTCCAGGGATTTACCGGTACCGAAGGGACTTTCCATGCCGGACAAATGATTGAATACGGTACAAATGTAGTTGGGGGCGTTACACCTGGTAAAGGTGGCAAATACCACCTTGGCAAACCGGTTTTCAATACTGTTGCCGAAGCAGTAGATGAAGCCGGGGCCGATGTATCGGTTATTTTTGTTCCTCCGGCTTTTGCTGCCGATGCCATTATGGAGGCAGCAGATGCAGGTGTGAAAGTAATTGTAACCATTACTGAAGGAATTCCGACCTCGGATATGGTAAAGGTTAAGGAATTCTTAAAGGATAAAGATTGCAGGATGATCGGACCAAATTGTCCAGGGGTAATTACACCTGACGAAGCAAAAGTTGGTATAATGCCAGGTTTCATTCATAAAAAAGGAACCATTGGTATTGTTTCACGTTCCGGCACACTGACTTATGAAGCCGTTGACCAAATAACAAAAGCCGGATTGGGTCAGTCTACTTGTATTGGAATAGGTGGCGATCCAATTATTGGTACAACAACCAAAGAAGCAGTAGAACTTTTAATGAATGATCCTGATACCGAAGGAATAATTATGATCGGTGAGATTGGTGGAAGTATGGAAGCTGAAGCGGCGCAATGGATCAAAGAAAATGGGACTAAACCTGTAGTTGGTTTTATTGCCGGACAAACTGCCCCAAAAGGTCGTCGGATGGGACATGCCGGAGCAATTATCGGAGGTGCCGATGATACTGCTGCTGCAAAAATGA
This sequence comes from uncultured Bacteroidales bacterium, assembly GCA_964388245.1. Lineage (GTDB taxonomy): Bacteria > Bacteroidota > Bacteroidia > Bacteroidales > M50B96 > JAIOYV01. The sequence goes on along the minus strand of CAYLZH010000021.1, from coordinate 10,062 downwards.
AAATCATGCGTGAATGTGGTCTGCACGTTGTGGAGTCGCCGGCCCATTTAGGAACAACAATGGTTGATGCATTAGGAAAATCTTAAAAAATCAAAATAACTTACATATAAAAGGATACTCAATCGGTATCCTTTTTTTATTTCTGATTGAACCAGTTTGTGGCCTTATTGAATATATCTCCCTATGAATCGGCATGTTTCTTTTTATATTCCGACCGGGAATTCGTATTTTTATTCTTGAAATCCAATACGAATTCCTATGAGATATTTTTGGCTGGGAATACTTCTTTTAAAACTGGTAATAATCAGCAATAATACATGGACTCAAAATCCTTCGCCATTCTTCGAACTAACATATGGAAACAGCCATAATGATCTGGCCCGGTATGTCGAACAAACCTCCGATGGTGGTTATATAATTGCAGGTTATCAGACCTCTCCTCCCGATACCACAGGCAATGTATGGATTATCAGGACGAATCACCAGGGCGACACCATATGGACATGCACCTACGGATCTCCTAATTATGATGTTGCTTATTGTATAAAAGAAACAAGCGACTCCAATTTTGTTGCTTGTGGAGTGTGGAACGATCCAAATGATAATGACCCAAACGATTTTTCGGGTGATATATTTGTTTCACTGATTGATGATAGTGGGAATATTTTATGGACCTGGTTGTATGCAAACGGAAATAATCAATTGCACGGTGGAGCAAATCAAATTATTGAAGACTACGACGGAAACTTTGTGCTGACCGGTGGTATGCGCTCAATAGGTTACACAAAAAAACACGCATTTCTGTTAAAACTGAACCGGTCGTCTCAAGCAGTTATGTGGCAGAAAATATTTCCACCCGAAGACTTTGTAAGCTATACGACATCAGTATTGCCAACTCCAACAGATAGTGGTTATATCATATCAGGTTTAATTTATCCTACCTATCATGCGGGTTGCGACATTTATCTGGTTAAAACTGATGCAAACGGAGATACCCTTTGGACAAATATCTTGTGCGAATGGGGCGACTATGAAGCACGACATATGTCGGCAACTTTAGATGGTGGATATATTATAACCGGAAACACCGCCATTCCACCTACAACAACGCGATTGGCCTATTTACTAAAAGTTGACAGCATGGGAAATTATCAATGGCATAATCATTTTCCATCAGGATATCCGAACATTCCATCATCAACCTGGGGAGTTATCCAATTGGCCGACAGCACCTTTGCTCTTACGGGATACTTTCCTTTTGCCCAAACCAATTCGCAAGACCTTGTCCTGATAAAAACAGATAAAAATGGCAACCTCATTTGGATGGAAGGATTTGGTAGCGAATTTTACGATAAAGGATATTCTATTAATCAAACAAATGAAGGATTTATACTTGGCGGATACACAAAAGATAACCTGGGATTCAGCGATGTATATTTTATTCTTGCAAATTTTAATGGAATTGTAACTCAAGTTGATAATGAAGAATTGGATATAATTGCTGAACATAAAATCCTCCGAATTTACCCGAATCCCACCAGCCAATTGTGCCGGATTGATATGAACAATACATACGAAGACATTACTGTTGATTTATATTCGTGTCATGGAAATCAACTTTGGTCGAAGAAATATTCCTCTGCACAATCTATCACAATTGATTTGAACAACTTTATAAGTGGCCTGTATTTTATTCTAATCAGAATAGATACAGAATTATTTATGCTGAAAACTATTAAGCAATAATATAAACCATCAAGATAAATAAATGAAGAACCTTCTCTTAAAGGATAGTTGAAAATTTAATATTATTGCTTAAAATTTTGCAATAAATACTCAAAGGAAAAAACTGAAGTTTACATTTATTCCGATCATTTTAATAAACCATATTCATTTATTATTAAAAGTTTAATTCCAGATCTCCAATATTCTGATGAAATTGGCTTAGTATTGAATTTAAACAACATCAAATATCTCAAATGATTGTCTAACAACGGATTCTGTTTATTTGGTGAAATTCGGAAAATAAACTAAATTAGAGTCAAATTTAGATATCATGTCAAAGCAAGAGGAAATCCATCATGACGTATTAAGAAAGATTGAATACCTTGAAAACGAGTGACAAAGATTAAAATCAAATGATAGTGCCCAATCTGATGATGAGGATGAATCACTTTTTCGATCAATATTTTACGGGATAGGTGAAGCAGTTATTATTTGCGATAAAACAGCCCGTGTCAGGCATATGAATTCTGTGGCCGAGAGAATTACCGGGTGGACCGAATCCGAAGCCAAAGAAATGCATATCAAGGAAGTTTTCCAGATTATCGATGAGAAAACCAGGCAACCGGTCGAATTACCCATTAAAAAAGTGCTTAATGCTGCTATTATTGGATCGGAAAATTACTCATTACTTATTTCGAGAGATGCAAAGAAAAAATATGTTTCAGTCAGCTATTCTCCAGTAAAAAAACACAATAAAGAAATCACCGGTTTTGTTTTAGCCATTCGCGACCAAACAAACGACCGCCTGAATCAACTTTTTATCAAAAGCAGAATATCGCTTATTGAATATGCCACAACACATAGCTTGAAAGAAGTACTAACAAAGGCTTTAGACGATATTAGCGCATTTGTCAACAGCCCAATTGGCTTTTATCATTTTGTTAACGACGATCAAAAACACCTTACTCTCCAGCAATGGTCAACACATACGCTAAATGAATATTGCAAAGCCGAGGCAGAAAACCGGCACTACAGCATTGATGAAGCTGGAGTTTGGGTCGATTGTGTGCATGTTAAAAAGCCGGTTATTCACAACGATTATAAATCGCTTCCACATAAAAAAGGATTGCCCGAAGGACATGCTGAGCTAATACGTGAACTTGTTGTTCCCGTCATCCGAAACAATAAGGTTGTAGCTATTCTTGGTATTGGCAACAAGCCAACTAATTATACTGAAAGAGATGAAGCTATTGTTTCATATCTTGCTGATTTAACATGGGAAATTGTTCAACACAAACGAATTACGGAAGAATTTCAAAATGAAATGAACAGGGCCCAAACTTACCTTGATGTAGCTGAAGTTATAATTGTAGCGCTCGATACTAATAAAAAAGTAACACTGATTAATCAAAAAGGCATTAAGATACTTGGATACGAGCAACATGAGATAATTGGAAAAGATTGGTTCGAAAAATTTTATCCTGAAGAAATTCGCCAAAAGGCCAATGAGCAGTATAGCAAAATATTAAAAGAAGAAATTGACCTGGATGAGAGATGTGAGAACCCTATAATTACGAAAAACGGAGAAGAAAGAACCATAGCGTGGCATCATACACTACTCAGAAATCATAACAAACAGATTATTGGTACACTTGCATCAGGCGAAGATGTTACCGAGCGAAAGAAAGCGGAAACAGCACTCATACAAAGCGAAGAAAAATACAGGTCGCTATTTGCAGCCGAGGCAGATGCTGTTCTGTTAGTCGATACTGAAACCATGAAGCATATGGATGCCAATGAAGCTGCATTGCAACTATATGGATATACAAGAGAAGAGTTTTTAGCATTACATTCGTACGATGTATCGGCAGAACCAATAGAGACTGAACAAAAAATCCGTCTGGGAGAAATAGGTAAAATTATACGTGTTCCATTGCGCTATCATAAGAAAAAAGATGGTACCGTCTTTCCTGTCGAAATATCGGCAAGTTTTTTCGAAATGAATGAGAAGAATACACTTTGTGCAGTTATCCGTGATATTACCTCGCGGATAAAAACACGCGATGAACTACAAAAATATAAAGACCATCTCGAAGAAATTGTAAGGGACAGAACCCAGGAGCTTCAGCAAAAAAACAAAGAACTCGAGCGTTTTAACCAGCTTTTTGTTGGCAGGGAATTCAGAATAAAAGAACTGAAAAGTAAAATTGAAGAATTGGAAAAAATAATAGAAACAAATAAATAAATCCTGCAGCACTCAATTATTGTAACAATGATGACCATTTTATCGACGATTCATTTTATCAAAGCAATTCAGATAATATGCATTCTTAATAGTTTTAATAGCATTAAACAAAACACACAAATCAATTTCTCGTACACATCTAAATCAAGACAAACAGAGGAATAGTACTGGTATTTAAAAAAGCGATTTGGTAATATATCAATGTTTATGAATTTATTCAAAAGGACATTATCATGAAAAATCAATCACTCACATACGATGAACTCCTGATTCGGAATAAAGAACTCATTCAGCAAATTGAGGAAATAAAGAAACACACCGATAAGTTTCGTACAACCCTGAATTCAATTGGTGATGCAGTAATTGCCACCGACAAATTTGGAAAAATTACCGGAATGAATCCTGTAGCAGAATCCTTATGTGGCTGGAAAGAAAATGAAGCTTTAGGACAAGAACTATCCTCAGTATTCAGGATTATAAATTCTTTTACCAGAAATATCGTTGAGAATCCTGCAAATAAAGTACTTCAAACCGGCGAAATTGTTGGATTGGCCAACCATACAGTATTAATGTCGAAAGATGGCAAAGAATACCAGATTGCAGATTCAGGGGCACCCATCCGTGATGATCAGGGAAATATCAACGGCGTAGTCTTGGTTTTCAGGGATGTAACAGAAGAGTATCAGATCCGTGATGCACTTGGTCAAAGCGAAAAGAAATTCCGGACCTACGTTGAGTACACACCAAATGGAATTATTAGATTGAACGAAAAATCAGTGATTACTGATGTTAATATTGCCGCCGAAAAAATTACCGGGTATCAGGCTAACGAACTTGTTTCAACAAATTTTTCGAATCTTTGCCCTGAAGGCGAAAGAGATCTATTTGAAAAATTCTGGACAACGGTAAGAAAGGAAGGTAGTTCCTACACCGATATGTGTATTATTGGCAATAATGGGACTAAAAGATGTCTGACAACTCATGCCGTAAAACTCACCGAAACAAATTATCTTGTTTTTATAACCGATATATCAGAACGAAAAAAGGCCGAACAGGAATTAATATCAGAACGTGAATTCTCTGAAAAGATAATCGAAACAAGTCTGGCAATAATTGTAGGCCTCGATAAAAATCATATTATTAGGTTATTTAATCGAGGGGCAGAAAATATTACAGGATATAAGAAATCCGAAGTAATCGGGAAAGATTGGTTTAAGATTTTTTTCCCAGCGGAAATGTTGGCTGAAATGAACCGGGTATGGAAAGATGCGTGGGGAATTACAAGTCATTCTTATCAAAACCCGATAATTAAAAAGGGTGGTGAGCAAAGAATCATATCCTGGCAAACTTCAGGATTTTATGAAGATTCTGACACCAGTAAACATTTATTAATTTCGATCGGCGAAGACATAACTGAAAAAGAACTGGCTAAGGAAGATTTAAAAGGAAGTGAAGAAAAATTCCGGACACTCACCGGTAACCTTAATGTCGGAGTATACAGGAACACTCCGGGAGGCCAGGGCAAATTCATTGAAGTAAACCAGGCCTTTCTTAATATTTTTGGATATAAGGAAAAAGAAGAGGTCTTAAATCTAAATGTATCCGACCTCTACTCAAATCCAGATGACCGTAACCAAACCAACAAAGAAATCCAGAAAGCCGGTTTTGTAAAGGGCAAAGAAATTTTGCTGAAAAAAAGTGACGGGACACAAATTTTTTGCGCTATTTCAACAGTCGCCGTAAAAGAGAACAAAAAAATTAAATATTACGACGGAATAATCGAAGATATAACACTACGCAAGCAATCCGAAAAAGCATTACAGGAAAGTGAAGAACGGTATCATTTGTTATCGGAAGCCACGTTCGAATCAATATTTATTTCTGAGAAGGGCATTTGTATTGGCCAGAACAAAACTGCCGAAAACATGTTCGGATATACAAGTAAAGAAGCAATCGGACGGCCTGGTACAGAATGGATTGTACCAGAAGATCGCGATACAGTAATGCAAAATATGATTGCAGGATACGAAATGCCATACGAAGTAGGAGCACTAAGAAAAGATGGATCCACATTTCCTTGTGAAATTCAGGGGCGTATGCTTAAATTTAAAAACAAATTAATACGGATTACTGCACTTCGTGACATTAGCGATCGTAGACAAGTGCAAAAAGATTTAATTCAGAAAAACAAAGAATTGATTGAGGCAAAAGAAAAAGCCGAAGAAAGCGACCGTTTAAAATCCGCATTTCTTGCTAATATGAGCCATGAAATCCGCACTCCAATGAACGGAATATTAGGCTTTGCCGATTTACTCAAAGAACAGCACCTCTCAATCGAAGAGCAACAAAAATATATATCAATTATTGAAAAGAGCGGAGAACGTATGCTTTCAACAATAAACGATCTGATTGATATCTCTAAAATAGAATCAGGTCAAATGGAACTCACAGAATCTGAAATGAGTTTGAAAGACCTCTTTGATTATCTGATTTCATTCTTTAAGCCTGAAGCAGAAAAAAAAGGCATCATTCTAACTGCATACATGCAACATAATTTTAGGAACATCGAAATTATTTCCGACAAGGATAAAGTAATTGCAGTATTAACAAATTTCATTAAGAATGCCATTAAGTACACATTCAGAGGCACCATCGAGTTAGGCTTTAATATTACAATAGAAGGCAAAAATCCAATGGTTGAGTTTTCTGTTTCCGATACTGGTATTGGTATTCCGAAAGAAAGGCATAAAGCCATTTTTGAACGTTTTGTACAGGCCGATATCGAAGATAAAGATGTATACGAAGGCTCGGGGCTCGGACTATCTATTTCAAAAGCTTATGCCGAAATGTTAGGCGGGAAATCCTGGGTTAAAAGTGAAGTAGGAAAAGGATCAAAATTTTATTTCTCATTGCCATATAAAAGTACAGAAAAAGTATCACCTGAAAAACCAACATTAAAATCAAAACCCGATCATCAACCCGGAGATTTTGACCTTAAAGTATTAATTGCAGAAGATGAAGAGTTTGCTATTATGCATCTTACCATTATCCTGGAACATCTCGGAAGCAAGGTGCTGTATGCCAGAAACGGATACGAGACTATAGAAGTTTGTAAAACAAATCCTGATATCGATTTAATATTGATGGATATACGGATGCCTGGATTGAACGGGTATGAGGCGACCCAAAAAATTCGTGATTTTAATAAAGATGTAATCATTATAGCCCAAACTGCTTATGCTTTAACCGGCGACCGCGATAAAGCAATAAAAGCAGGCTGCAACGATTATATTTCAAAACCAATCAAAAAAAATAAACTAATTGAACTTATTGAAAAATACACTCACCAATAGCTTTAATTATGACGAATAATGCAACCGATTCCGATGATTTAAGAAAACAGAATCAACATCTATTAAAAGAGATTGAGCAACTGAAAAGCAAAATAGCAAAGCTTGAACAATTTTCACCTGATAATAAGGTAGCTATTGATAGAATTCAACCAGACGAAGATGTTACCCTTAAACACTTAAATGAAACTTCACAGATAATCCTATCTCTTAATGCACAAGGAACAATAACATTTTTAAACGATAGCGGACATAAGCTTCTTGGCTATAATCCGGGAGAACTTAAAGGAAAGAATTGGTTTTCAAGCTGTGTACCAAAGGAACAAAAAAAAGAAGGATATCTTATCTTTAAAGATGTCGTTAATGGTAGCATTGATATTATTGATAATTATGAAGGTACTATTGTTACGAAAAATGGGAAACTATTGACAATTGCATGGTACAGTACCCTGGTAAAAGACCAGGCTGGAACAATCATTGGAACTGTAAGCTCGGGAAACGATATTTCGAATCACAAAAAAGCAGAAGGCAAACTGAAGGAAAGTGAGCAACAATTAAGAAACATTTTCGAGAATAGTACAAACCTGTTTTATTCCCACACGGCCGATCATATATTAACATATATAAGCCCACAGGTAGAGTATTTCCTTGGATGCACTCTGGAAGAAGCCCTGATAAACTGGACAAATTTTGTAACTAATAATCCCATCAATGAAATTGGTTTTGAGAATACAGTAAGGGCAATAGAAACCGGTGAACGTCAGCCTCCCTACGAACTGGAACTAAAAAAGAAAAATGGCGAGATTCTTTGGGTCGAAGTGCGGGAATACCCCCTGGTTGAAAATGGAAAGACTACTTCAATAATCGGATCACTTACCGATATCACAGACCGTAAAAATGCAAATGACAGGCTAAAAGAGCGGGAAGAAAGGTTCAGGAATATATTCGAAGGCGCAGGAGATGGTATTGTTCTCGTTGATAAAAAGGGAAAAGTACTCGAGACCAATCCTGAATTTACTGAAATCACCGGAATTAGTAAGGGTGATGTGATTGGCAAAACCGCATTTTCCCTTGCAAAAAAGTTTGTAAATCTGAAGCAATTGCCCCAAATCCTAAACATTGTAAAAAATACACTTGACAATAATCCAATTAAAAAATTCGAACTTGATTACCACGATAAAGTTCTTGAAATAAGTTCCCGAAAATACCTGAAGGATAAAAGCATCGGGATAATTCGCAATATCACTGACCGTAAGAAAGCCCAACATGCATTGCGGGAAAGTGAAAAAAACTTTCGGACCTTTTTTAATACTATCGATAATTTCCTGTTAATTATTGAAGAGAACGGAAGCATAATTGAAGTAAATGATACAGTTAACAAGCGTCTGGGATATTCATCGAAAGAAATCATCGGTCAATCTATTCTGACATTACACCCTGAGGACCAGAGAGAAAAGGCCGGACATATCATTGCCGAAATATTGCAGGGAAATCAAAAAACATGTCCGATTCCCTTTATAACTAAAAAGGGAAAATTAATACAGGTCGAAACCTCCATCAGTTTTGGTGAATGGAATGGCAAGCCTGCTATATTTGGTGTAAGCAAAGATATCTCAGAACTTAAGCTATCAGAAGAAAAATTAAAAAACCTTAACACAAAACTGGCTGCACAAAACACTGAATTTCAAGCTTTAAATACAGAATTATCCAACAGTCTCGACCATATAAAGAAAATCAATAGTGAATTAAAATTTGCAAAGGCTCGTGCCGAAGAAAGCGATCGATTAAAATCAACATTCTTAGCCAATATGAGTCACGAAATCAGAACTCCAATGAATGGAATACTCGGATTTGCAGACTTACTTAAAGAGCCGGGCCTCACAGGTGATGAACAACAAGAGTATATCCAAATTATTGATAAAAGTGGTGAGCGAATGTTAAACACAATCAATGATTTAATTGATATTTCAAAAATTGAAGCCGGACAGGTAAAAATTTCAATCTCAGAGGTAAATATTAACGATCAATTCGATTTTCTTTATTCATTTTTTAAACCAGAAGCAGATAAAAAAGGTATCAGGTTTTCATATATCTGCCAGCTTAAAAATGAATTTTCAACATATCAGACCGATAGCGAGAAGTTATACGCGATATTAGCGAATCTCATTAAAAACGCCATCAAATATACCAATGAGGGCTTTATTGAATTTGGCTATAAATTAAAACCGGAAACACCTCAACACACAAATGAATTTGACAAAATTGAATTTTATGTCAAAGATTCCGGGATTGGAATTCATGAAGACCGTTGCGAAGCTATCTTTGATTATTTTGTTCAGGCCGATATTGATGAACAAAACCCAAATGCACACGAAGGGAGCGGTCTTGGTCTTTCTATTTCAAAGGCCTATGCCGAAATGCTCGGAGGAGAAATACAAGTTGATAGCAAATATGGTGAAGGATCTTTGTTTTCCTTTACACTGCCCTACTCCAAATCAGGCAATAACAATGAAGCTGATGCAACTTTAATTACATCAAAAAAAGAAATACACCAGCCTGTTTCCCTGAAAATTATTGTAGCGGAGGATGAAGATACAATTTTTAAGCATATCAGCCTGATTCTAAAAAGTATAAGCCGTAATATTTTTCATGCAAGAACCGGCTCCGAAACAGTTGATATATGCCGCGAAAACCCAGATATAGATCTAATCCTGATGGATATAAGATTACCCATTATGAATG
>CAYLZH010000020.1:0-28806 GCA_964388245.1 uncultured Bacteroidales bacterium | reverse complement strand
GGGAGTCTTTTTAACAGCATCCTATTCTACCAAAGGATTGGGTGTTGCGCTGATGGCTAAAAGTATCGACAATATGAATTTCCGGTCGGAACGAACAGCCCTACTTAATAACCTGCTTATTAATTATATTCCTGATATCACAAAAAATCATACATATGCTTTTGCTGCAATGTATCCTTATGGCACCCAACCAAATGGAGAAGCAGGATATCAAGCCGAAGTAACCTATAAAATTCCAAAAAAATCCATGCTGGGTGGCAAGTATGGTACCGGGCTTACATTAAGCTACTCCAGAATGTTTAACCTTAAAAAAGAGCCGCTTAACGAATTGGTCCCAATGGATAATAATTATGGCACCGAGGGATATACAACATCATTAACTGATTTTGGAGACGAATTGTTTTTTCAGGATATGAATCTCGAAATCAGCAAAAAGTTCAATAAAAAGCTTAAAGGAATATTTACAGCCCAATACCTGAATTATGACAATGCAATTTTACATGGAGCAAGTGATAATAACCCCCTCGATCCAAACATAGTAGAAGAAGCCGAAGAAGAACATTTTATAGAAGCAATGACATTTATTGCCGATGTTACATATAAATTTGCTTCCCGTAAAGCTATACGGCTCGAGATGCAGCATCTGTCCACTGAACAAAATTTTGGAAACTGGGGCATGGCCTTGCTGGAATATTCAATCCCAAATTGGTTTTTCATACTCAGCGATCAATATAATTATGGTAATCAGTATGAAGATAAACAGGTGCATTATTACACAGCAGCAGTAGTTTTTGTTCACAAAGCAAATAGGTTTCAGCTTGGATATGGCAAACAACGCGAGGGTGTGGTTTGTACAGGGGGAGTTTGCCGAAAAGTTCCTGCTGCATATGGCTTTACCGTTTCTGTAACCAGTAGTTTTTAAAATTTTATTATGATGAGAATAAAGAGTTTATTATATCTTGGTTTGATAATTTTACTTTTATCTTCCTGCGACAAGGTAGAAGAACCATATATTGAAGAAGTTACATTCGATTGCATTTATGGAGCGAGCGATTTACCAGTACGCAAATTTTTAATTGAGGATTTTACAGGTTGGAATTGCCAGAATTGTCCTCAGGCTACCCGTGAGATCGAAAGTCTGATTAAACGATACCCATGTCATATTGTAGCAATAGGTGTTCATGCCGGATATTTTGGATACACCACCGGAGGACCTGACTTTACAACCGATGTTGGTTACGAATTAGGTGGCGATGGCACAAACCTTGGATTTTTTAATGTAATCTTACAACCCATCGGTGTTTTGAACAGAAAAAGCTGGGACGATGAATTTAGAGTACAACATACAGAATGGGAGGATTCAATTGTAAGTTTCCTTGAAAATCATCATTTATCAAAAATAGGGATTCAAATTGAAAATAATTATAATGCTGAATCCAAAGAACTCTCATCCATAATCACTACAACAGCTTATGAAAAAGAAGTTGGGAAATTATCCCTGGTCGTTTATCTTACCGAGAGTCACATTATAGGCACTCAAAAAGATGGCAGTTTAACCATAGAAGATTACGAACATAATCATGTTCTTCGGGCCGGTTTAAATAGTACCTGGGGCGAAGTTATATCCGATGTTGATAGTGTGGCAACAAACACTGTTTTTACTAATAATTTAAGTTTAATCCTTGATAACGATTGGGTTCCGGAAAACTGCAAAGTCATTGCATTTATTTCTAATACCGAAACCAAAGAGATAATCCAGGTAGAAGAGCATGAAGTAATTGAGGAATAACATGAAAAATTATATCCTGATCCTGTTTCTTTTTGCCTCGATTGTTGGCTCATCACAGGAGTTTAATGGAGGGATTATAGCTGGTCTTATCACCAGTCAGGTTGATGGAGACAGTTGGAGCGGCTACAATAAATCGAGCTTCTCGGCTGGTGTTTTTGTAAATCGTGAAATCACCGATCGGTCTGCTGCACAAATGGAGCTCCGATATATCAGAAAAGGAGCAATCCAGGATGATACTAAAACAGGCGGCTTAAGTTATTATCGATCACGTTTGAATTACATTGAACTTCCATTCTTAGGACAGTACACAAAAGGAAATTTCATTTTCGAAGGCGGCATTGCTTTTGGTGTTTTAATAAATTCATCCGAAGAAGACCTAAGCGGTATTATTCCTGACGATCAGACCAAAGAATTTCACCGGATAGAATGGAGTGCCCTTGGTGGCTTTTCTTATCAGGTACTTGAAAATATCAGGATCAATTTCAGGTTTCAATATTCAATACTACCGGTAAGAGATAACTTTAGCGACGATATCGAAGTGGTTTATTACCATCAGCAATACTCGTATAATAATGTATTGGGTTTTTCGGTGTATTATTTTTTATAGAAAGGTTAAGATCAATTCAACCTGAATAACAAAATTCCAAATGACAAAACTCAAAAGACAAATAAATCACAAATATCGATTTCGAATGAATCGAACCTGCTTGTAGACAGGCAAGATGTTCGGAATTTGAATTTTCAATTTTAGAATGTATTTGTTAATAGGATATTGAAGTTTGAGTTTTTAATCTACATTAATATGTTCAAAAAAGTACCTCACACATACGTCATCATATTTTACATAATTGTTTTGGCAGCCATTATGACCTGGTTTATCCCAGGCGGCGAATATGTCGAAAAGGAAATTTCAGGTAAAAAAGAAATGGTATTTCAGCCTGTTGAAAGCCAACCACAGACATGGCACATTTTCGGGGCCTTATTCAAAGGATTTGAGCGACAGGCAGGAATTATAGTTTTTATCCTGATGATTGGAGGTGCCTTTTGGATAATGAACGATAGTAAAGCAATTGATGTAGGAATTTTTTCATTTCTGAAATTTACTAAAAAGCTCGAAAAATGGAAATTCTTTAAACTCTTAGGCGTGCAGAATATAATAATAACACTGGTTATGATTATGTTTTCGGTTTTTGGGGCCGTGTTTGGAATGAGCGAAGAAACCATTGCATTTATAATTATCCTTGTTCCTCTTGCCATTTCGATGGGCTACGATTCGATAACAGGAGTTTGTATGGTTTTCGTAGCTGCAGGATTAGGATTTGCAGGTGCTGTTTTAAATCCATTTACTATTGGAATTGCCCAGGGTTTGTCAGACCTGCCCCTGTTTTCAGGATTCGAATATCGTTTGTTTTGCTGGGTAGTGCTCAATGGAATTGGGATTATCTGGGTGCTTCGCTATGCGAATAAAATCAGGATTGATCCGAAAAGCTCTTTAGTATACACCGACGATGAATACTGGCGCAAACGGGGAAATTCCGATATCGAAAACATTCGTTATCATACACCAGTTGCTGCCTGGGTTGTATTTATCTTTATTACGATTTGTCTCGCAATTTTCACATACTTCTTTCCGGAAACTGAAATGAAAATTGGGAAATCATCAACCATATTGCCAATGCTTCCGGCAAGCTCGGTGTTGTTTCTTGTGGCTGGAATTTTTGCCCTTCGTAAATCGGTTCATTTCTTTGTTCTGAATTTATTACTCTTTACAATTCTATTTCTGATTATTGGTGTTATGGGCTATGGATGGTACATTATGGAAATTGCCACTCTGTTTTTTGCCATGGGTATTTTTTCCGGGATTGCTATGAGCAATACAGCCAACCAAATCACAAAGCTTTTCCTTGAAGGTGTAAAGGATATAATGTCGGCAGCACTTGTAGTTGGACTGGCCGGAGGAATAATCGTTGTATTGGAAGATGGCAGGGTAATCGATACGATCCTTTATAGCATGTCAAAGTCGATGGAAGGATTCGGGCAAATCACAACAGTAGGAATCATGTATGTTATTCAGAATATTATCAATATAGTAATCCCATCAGGATCGGCCAAGGCAGCCCTTACCATGCCCATAATGGCACCTTTTTCCGACCTTATAGGATTGTCGCGGCAAGCCACCGTTATGGCCTTTCAGTTTGGCGATGGATTTACCAATATGATTACACCAACTTCAGGAGTATTAATTGGTGTTCTTGGGGTAGCAAAAATCCCATACGAAAAATGGGTAAAATGGATTACACCATTTATGATAATTTTTATAATCCTCGGTTTTCTGTTGTTAATCCCCACAGTAACAATGGAGTTGAATGGTTTTTAAAATAGCCTATTAAAAAATAGAATTAGCATTGGTGTAGTTTTTAGTAAAATAATCATTGCTGAACAGTTCGAAATTGCATTCGTTTTAGCTCTCAAAGATCTATCCATGTTTCTTATTTAAATTCCTTTTCAATAAGCTAAAAAGCCATTTGAGTTTTTTTAATACTGATATTTCAGGCTATTTTTGTAAGACATAAGATACCATTAAACAACAGATTATGGAGGACGATAAAGTATGACAAATCAGCCCGGATGTACAATGGATTGGCATTTTAGATTTCGATATTGTAACATTCGATGTAGTTATGGAAACCCAATTTGGAACTACATACAACTCCTATTTTATTAATGCTGATAAAAAAACCATCATCGATACGGCAAAAGAGAAATTCGTTGATACTTATTTAAACAAAGTCCGAAAAGTTGTTGATCCCGAAGAAATCGAATATATAATCTTAAATCATACCGAGCCGGACCATTCGGGTAATCTGAAACATTTGTTGGAAATAGCCCCAAATGCAACTGTTGTAGGAAGTGGTAATGCCCTGCGCTATCTCGAAGATATTGTTTGCAAACCATTTGTATCGATTAAAGTAAAAGATGGTGATACACTTGATCTCGGGAATAAAACCATACAATTTATTTCAGCCCCCAACCTGCACTGGCCCGATTCGATATATAGCTACCTCGAAGAGGATAAAATTCTGTTTACCTGCGATTCGTTTGGGGCTCATTTTGCACATGAAGAAATGTTCGATGATAAAGTTGGGAACTGGGACGAAGCATTTAAGTATTATTTCGATGTGATATTAAAGCCCTTCAGCAAGTTTATGCTAAAGGCTATCGATAAAATAAGCGACCTTGAAATCGGGGCTATCTGTCCCGGACATGGGCCAATCCTTCGCAGCAATTGGAAAAGATATGTTGATTTATCGAAAGAGTATGCCGAAACCTATCTTAAAGAAAGCAATCCGGCAAAAGCAAAAGTTTTTATTCCTTATGTATCGGCCTATGGGTATACACGCGAAATGGCAAAGATTATTAAAAAAGGAATTGAATCGGTTGATGATGTTGAAGTTGAAATTCTTGACATTGAACATAGCTCGATAGGGGAATTGGATGCCCGACTCACTCATTCGAACGGAATCATCGTTGGGTCACCAACAATCAATCAAAATATTCTATTGCCTATCTACAAATTATTCTCTGTAATAAATCCGTTGCGCGACAAGGGTAAACTTGCCGGAGCATTTGGTTCGTATGGATGGAGTGGTGAAGGTGCAATGCTGATTGAAGAAAACCTGAAAAATCTGAAACTGAACTTCTTCCAAAAAGGATTAACTGCTAAATTCCTGCCCCACAATGGCGAAACCGACCAACTCTTTAACTATGGCCAGGCATTTGCAAAGCGGATATTGAGCTATCAGTATTTTTAATTCGCTTAATTTGAGAAAGGCAACCGAAAGGTTATACTTAGAAATACAAAACAGCAAAAATTTTCCTGATTTCAAAATACTTATAAAAAGAAACCGGGACAAGATCCCGGTTTCCGGTATAACTAAAATACAGGCAAATTATTTTAGTTAAAATGAATCATATATAAAGTTACTCTACTTTATTAAATAGCTAAAACCAATCGAAAACTTTCGCCCTGATGAATAGCTTCGGTAGGTGTAGGTTTTGTCTCCGAAAATGTAAAGCTGTTCGTGTATTTCATCAAGAATGTTATTTAACTTGAACTTTAATGAAATATGATCACCGAATTTTTTACTCATCGTAAAATCGAGACTGGCAAAAGGTTGTTCGAAAATATCTGGAGTAATTCCTTTAACCACAATGGCCAGTTTTTCGCCGGTTATATTGTACCCCAGGTTGACGCTTAATCCGATACTGTCGTTTGAATACGCAATGTAGCCATTAAAAATATAGGGTGCCTGCCCCATCATTACACGGGTATCCTCTGCATTCTCTCCCATACCCTGAAGTTCAAGCGGATCGATACTTACTTTCGAATTAACATATGTATAATTTGCTCCTACTCGAAAGTTTTCCAGATATGGTATGAAATCGAGATTTTTCCTGACTTCAGCCTCAAAACCCATTACGATTGCCTCGTCAACATTTCGCCATGTAATTTCAGGATTTACAGCTATTGGATTGTCTACAATCTCAATAGGATTATGAAAAGTTTTAAAGAATCCGCTTATTGAAAACATCTCGCCTGGTTTCATAAAAAACTCCCAACGAAGGTCGAAATTATCAATCAGGGTTCGTTCAAGATTAGGATTACCAACCCATGTTTCACCCCCTGCAAAATCGAACGATTCGAAAGGTGCTAACTCCCTGAATGACGGACGGGCTAATGTTTTAGTATATGCAGCCCTAACATTCATTTTATCGGTAACAGAATAGGTGAGATTAAGTGCAGGCAAAAGGTCATTTTTATCCAACTCACCTTTGTCTTTTCTGTCGTCTTTACTTTCTACGTTCAGAGAGGTAGTTTCGAATCGCAAACCGGCAATCACACGAAGTTTTTCGAATACAGGCATATCAACCATCGCATAGCTACCCATTACTGATTGTTTGGCAGTATAGCTGTTTTTCTCTTCGGTTCCATCCTGGATATACACTCCATAGCGGCCATTAGTGATATAAGCATCGGCATTTTGTCCGATATTATCGTCTGATAAAAAATTAGTTACGCTTCCATCGAATGTGTGTCCCGGAAACTGAAACCAATACATCACCCTTTGATCGTTAAATTGCCGGTATTTATAAACGTAACTTCCCCCAAACTTAAATTTCGATGGTGCACCAAAGGCTGTAAAAGGCAATGTAAAATCAACTTTGTTATCAAAATTTGTCTCCATCATATCGCGGAAGTAACGGGTTGGCAGGTCGTATTTCGATTGTTCGATCTGGTATTGAGCCTCTCCTTCGTTCGATGGATAATAGGAATTTGAAAAGAAACGAAGGTCTGGTTCGTCTTGCTGTGAAAGCGTGAACGAGCTTAGCCACTTCAATTCTAAATATTTCAACGATGGTAAATAATGTTCTCCTCTTAGCTGAGCAGATGAAAAAGCCCTTTGAGTATATTGTAATGTCCTGGTTTCGTAGTACATTCCAATTTCATCAGAGTTTCTTGATCCATATAAAGTTCTTGCTTTTGAGCTACCACTTTGGTTTCGGATAAGGCTCAATCCAATTTTACTGTTATTGGATAATTTATAACTGGTATTCATCATCGCCCCCAGCAGAATCTCTTCCTCTCCCATCCTGTCCGACAAGCGCTGCTCGTTATCCAGGCTGGTAGAATTAATATCTTTTAATTGCTCACGGTTTTTCTTTCCATTATCATTATAATTGAAACTATGCGAATATGTAAGACCTGCTATAAAGCCCAGGGGTTTCCCAAGAAAATCGAATTGGTTTCCAATAGATATGGAGTGAGAGTGGTCAAGAAATGAGTTTTTCTCCTCTGGCTCCATTGTTTTATTGAATGATCGTGTAATTTCATCCAATTTATTTTTTTCGAGCGGATAATTAGGGATATTATCTACAACGACTGGTATTTCACGGGTACCATCATCAATGCCCAGCCAGTCAAGTTTTCCACCTTCATATCCAAGAAATTCTGAATTGAGATTGGCCTGTGGATTAAATCCAACTGAAGTGGAGAATTGAAATGTATATTTCTCGGGGAAGTCCTTTGTAACAACATTTACCAAACCTCCTGTAAAATCTCCGGGAAGATCAGGTGAAAAGGTTTTATAAACCACCATATTCTCAATTAAATTGCTTGGGAAAAGATCCATTTGAACGGTGTTTTTATTCGGATCAAGTCCTGGAATTTCGGCCCCGTTTAGGATCGTTTTTGAATATCTATCGCTCAATCCACGAACATAAACATACTTACCACTTTGCACCGAAACACCGGTTACCCTTTTCAGCGAAGACGCTGCATCACGGTCGCCCATCCGGGAAATTTGCTGCGCCGAAATTCCATCAACCATTGTTGCTGATTTTTTTTGTAGTACCAAAAGGGCATTTTCTGTTCGGCGAATCTCCCTCGCTTCAACTGTTACCTCTTCAAGGCCGAGGGTGGCAGTTCCCATCTGAAAATCAAGGACTGATACCTCATCTTCCTTCACTTCAAATTTTGAAATTTTAATTGTTTCATAAGAAATGAATGAACAAACTATAACATGTACGCCAGCAGGTACGTCCAATGAAAAGTTTCCATCGAAATCGGTGGTTGTGCCTGTTGTTGTACCATCCAGATAAATGGTTGCTCCAATTAATTCCTCTCCGGTACCTTTATCGATTACCATACCCCGGATGGTTCCATTTTGGGAATATCCGACGGTTGAGAAAAAGAGGAGTATATATAGGAATAAAAATAACTTTTTCATAAACTAATTTTTTGCCTGTATTTATGGTTGGGGAATTCTCAGGTTTTAATTGAAGAAGCTGACAACATCAAAATAGTGATGCTATCAGCTCTTGCTATCCATTTAATAATCGATTTATTTGAAAGTCAAAGTCCAGCCTTTGGCCCAGTTAGTTGCCCCAAAAGCACCTTTGTAATCTGCATCATCGAACCATGAATCTGGTTCGTCGGCCATATTATCGCCTGTTGAAGCAGTAGGGACAGGATTTAAATCACTTACACCAGGATCACTAATTGTATTTCCCCATGTTGTGAAATAATCTTGTGCATAGAAATCAGATTCGTTAGTGGCTAAATAAGCTGCCATTCCTGCTGAGTAAGTTTCAACTTCCACTGCTCCATCCATATAGGTAGAATCTTTTGGAGCAGATAATTTGAAAATCCCATTTGCTGAACCATCAGCTACACCAAAGAATATATTGTTTTTTACAGTAAGATTACCATCTAAGATTTGCTGGTAAGAATCTTGTACACGGTCGAATTCGTCGCTTGCCAACAATTCGAAATCCATGCCTTTTGCCTGGTTTACAAAAATTGAATTGGCATAATGTCCACCGGCATTGTCGCGAAAAGTAATAACACGTTTTCCTGCATCTGAGCCACGGCCAATATATGTAGCATTAAAAATGGTTGGAGTTGCATACGGAGTGGCAGTTTCAGGATCGGTACCACCATCGTGCTCACCACAACGGTCACCATCTCCTGTATCCTGTATAGCACACCAAAACTGTCCATATCCTCGGAATCCTTCATCATAATCGTAAGAATCATCACCACAATAAGTGACTAAAATATGCTTTAAACGTGGCTCACCTCCGAAGAATTCAACACCGTCGTCTTTATTAGCAACAACCTCGATATACTCAATTGTAGTTCCATTACCAACACCACCGAGTGTTAAACCATTGATTTCGTTTCCTTCCCCAATGTCGGTACCTCCATGACGGATTGAGATATATTTTAATGTACCTGAGTTATCGCTGTTGTCGGAACCACCATAAATGCCTCGTGGCTCACTGGTTGGAATACCTTCGATAGCAGTTTCACCAGGATCTGAATTTAATTCTGCATTTCCGAGAACGATTAAACCACCCCATAGTCCACGGTCGGTCATGGCAACAGATCCGTTTAAATCATCGGAATAGGCAGTGAAAATAATTGGTTGCTCGGGTGTACCAATAGCATTAATTTTTGCTCCACGTGCAACAACCAGGGCACTTGCATTTTCGCCTATTCCTGGCATACCTTTTATTACAACACCAGGCTCGATGGTCAATTCATCGCCATCGTTTACAAATACTAATCCGTCAAGAATAATGGTATCACCGGTTTCCCATGTAGTGGTTCCGGTTCCGTTTCCATCGTCAGACAAGGTAATTAAATTACTGGTAGGATCTTTCTCATCATCATCGTTTGTACAAGCTGTAAAGCCAATAGTTAAGGCCATTAATATGGCTGTGGTAATTTTTAAATACGATTTTTTCATTTTTATCTAAATTATGTTTTGCTCAATATTTACAGTCGCAAATAAAGGGGCAAGTCCTAAACTGAAATTTAAGTCAACATTATTCAATTGTTAAGTAAATTGAATAAGAAGCCGCAAATCTTAACACTGGCTTAATAATGACTACCATAGATGTTTATCTCATAGGCAGATAGATAAAAAAAGTGCGAAGTAATTCTACTCCGCACTTATATATTCAATTGGTTTTCTGATTCTACAAATCGAACTGGCAATGAATAAATCCAACCATTGCCGGATCGTCGGTTGAGATAGCCGGCTTGTAATATTGTGCATCAATTGCAATACGAACCTTTTTTATTGGCATAAACTGAATTCCTCCGATTATGTAATCCCCGTCACTTTTTGGATAGGTACCGGTTTCGGTAGCAGCATGCCATGCCTGTGTATTATCTCCAACTTTTTCTGATCCTATATAATCGTATCGAACAAACAGTTCCCATTTCTCTGCAATGTTATAGCTACCATATATTGAGTAACCTCCATAATGATGGTCCTCGTCGTTACTGTTGTTTATCATGTAATTGTATTCTGCAGCAATCGACCAAACATCCTTCTTCTTATACCCCACAAAACCATTGTAGTTGTTTTGCCATACTTTTTGGTGCATAAAGTCGGAGTAATATCGGATAGTCAGGTTATTAACGGGCTTGTATGTGATGCCAAAACCTCCTTTGTATGTATCGTCGGATTGCAGTTTCTTATATCCTTCGCCATTCATCACCAGAGCATCAAACGTTAAATTGTCAAGGAAATCATAGGAAATGGCAAAACCAATATCGGCACTTGGGCCAAACTTGTAATAATCGAGATAGGTCTTTTTTACATATTTCTTTTCCCAGAATTTTTCCTGAATACCAAACTGCTTCATGCTAATAATTCCGAAGCGTGCTGTAAATTTGTTCTTATGATACTTCAACTCTGCTTTTTTAAAATAGGCATACCGCTTTAATTTCGAGTATTCACCCCCCTCCTGATCACCGATATCCAGCTTAATTTCAGCTGAAAAGTCGGGGCTCATTTTGTATTTGTACCCAAAGTAAGCCTGTGTAATTTCAAATGCCGACGATTGATCTTCGCCCAGAACACTTTCATGAAAATTACTGAAAACCCTTCCGTAAACCTTGCCGGAAGGATTAAACTCTTCATTTTGTCCCAGAGCCGGGATTGTTAACGTAGTGGCATAGATTAGTATGCCGAGTAATAAAATTACTTTCCTCATTGCTTGTATTTTTTGTTAAGTATATTAGTTCATATCACCTAATTATTCAGGATAAAATCGCAGAGGGAAAAGTAAAAGACCGGAAAAAGAATGCATACCGGCCTTTGTAATATTATTCGTTCTTAACTATAAAATCGCGTTGAGCTTTAAGCAAATTAATCGAATGCAATATGAAATTCTGGGTTTCGTAAATAATTCCAAAATAAAGCATACTTCGGCGAGTACCTTTTTCTTCAAGCTTTATACGTTTGATCTGCTCTTTGCGCAAAGATTTAAGATTTTGAAGTAGCTCTTGCTGCATATCCACTACTGTATCAATGACCTCATAGTTTTTGTCCTTTATGATTTGGATAATATTTGTGAACAGTTGTGCAAGTTCGTTCTGTATTTCTGAAAGATTTTCGATCTGATAATCGAACAGCTTTTTATGGTTGTTGTTGACATGCTCGAAGCTTGGTTTTGAAATAAATGTCAGGTTATGAGCCATCTCCCTAAGATAATCGAGAACCTGTACATAATATGGTCCTGTTTCTACTGAATCATCTTCGAGTTTATCAAGAGTCCTGAAAATTTTGTCTTTAAGCTTTTTAGCTGTAGCATTCAGGTCTTCAACTTGCTTATGAGATTGAAGAAGCTGATGCCTGTCTTCTCTATTTAATCCATCGATGATATTTCCATATACTTCTGCAAAGTCCGATAGATTTCTGATAATGTTTGTTGAACAGCTCTCAATAACAGATTCTGTTTTCAGACTTTCTTCTGAATAAATATCTTCTTTCTTCATTACTTCATCTTTTTTCTTATGAAGAACGTGTGTACGATATATAACGAACCCAGCCACAGCAACAAGTGCAGTAATGGAATAAATCTCGCCCCAACTTATCAAAAGAGCCATCAGGAAAGCAGCAGAAAAGGCAACAAATGCTGTAAAGAACCATCCTCCAATAACGGCAATTACACCTGTAACCCTGTAAACGGCACTTTCACGTCCCCAGGCCCGGTCTGCCAACGATGTTCCCATGGCCACCATAAATGTAACATATGTGGTCGATAATGGCAGTTTCAGCGATGTTGCAAATGAGATCAGTATGCTGGCTACTACCAGGTTAACTGATGCACGCACCAAGTCAAAGGCTAATTCTTCTTCTTCTTTTTTATCACTCCTGAACTGTCCCAGATCAAAGCGCTTATCAATTCCATGAATCACAGCATTGGGCAGGATTCGATTAATGCCATTGCTAAATTTAATAGAACCACGAACTAATGAACGCGCCATTCCAGATGAACCAAATCGTTCTTCAACCTCATCCTGATTACTTAAACTAAGCTCGGTTTTAACTACCGTACGGGCTTTTTTCGAAAGCCAAAGAGTAATGACCATAACTAATCCAGCAATCACAAGGTATAATGTTGGGGTTTTTACTTTGCCTGATAAAGCAACCATCGAGAATCCATCAGGATTTGAACTGGCACTTTCCATAAAAATTTTGAAAGATTCGTATCCGGCTAATGGAACTCCAATAAAGTTTACCAGGTCGTTTCCGGCAAATGCCATAGCCAGCGCAAATGTCCCTACCAGAACAATTGTTTTAAGAATGTTTATCCTTGTAAGCCAGTGTAATAATTGAAGTATTATTGTCCATACAATAAAACTGTATATTAAAATTTGCCAGGTATTATCTAATATGCTTTGTTTTACCTCTTTAGTCATAAAAGAAGATCCTTTGGCACCTTTAATCAAAATAAAATATGTTATTGCAGTAATTGCAACACCACCCCAAATTGCACCATAAAATTTAACATTCTTTTTGAAATCGAACGTAAAAACCATTCGGGCAATTTTTTGCACAAACATTCCTGAGATAAATGCAACTACCACGGAAAGCAGAATGCCGGAAATAATTGCCAGCGCCTTGGCAGAATTGATATACTCGGCCAGTTCAAGGGCGTTTGGATCATTGACGATCTTGACTACGGCAATGGCAACTGCGGCACCCAGTAGTTCAAATACAATGGAAACCGTTGTTGATGTTGGCATTCCGAATGTATTAAACAAATCAAGAAGGATAACATCGGTTATCATCACAGCCAGAAATATGAACATCACTTCGGCAAAGAAAAAGTTTTGCGGATGGAATATTCCTTTCCTGGCAACCTCCATCATGCCACTCGAAAATGTTGCACCAAATAATACTCCTAAACTTGCAATAATCATTATTGCCCAAAAAGGAGCAGCTTTCGATCCAATTGCTGAATTTAGAAAGTTAACAGCATCGTTGCTTACCCCTACAATTAAATCGGAAATAGCAAGAAGGAATAGAATGGCAACAAGAATAATAAATATCGTCTCCATAAACAGTAGTTAATTAGAATTCGCGTCGAAAATACATCCTTTGAAAATCATTAGCCCCAATCCAAAGTTAACTTTATGTTAAGAATATGTTTCCTCAATTTTAACAAATGGTGCAAATTAAACCAAATAATTGTAAACCAAAATGATTACATCACAAAAATCTTAATTTTGCTGTAAAAATGTTATTCAGAATGAAATACACTGCACCAAGGCCAATGGCAATAGTGCTTTCAGCATTAATTGCCCTGCTAACCGGTATTTTAACAATAATGTTTGTGTTTTCGAGAACATCGAACTTTATCGAGCTTTGGATCGTGTACATGCTATCAGTATTTATTATCTTTTACATCATTTTATATTACACCCTGAATAATTTTATCATTCATCGAATTAGGCCCATCTACAAAACAATTCACAACATCAATATTCCTGATAAGGAAATTAGGGGAAAACTGGAAGACAAGGATATTATTTCGGTTGTGGATCAGGAAGTACGCGAATGGGCTCAAACAAAAACAGATGAAATCGATCAGTTAAGACAACTCGAAAAATACCGTAAAGAGTTTATCGGAAATATTTCGCACGAGCTAAAAACACCAATTTTTAATATTCAGGGCTATATTTTAACCTTGCTCGATGGAGGTATTGATGATAAAAACATAAATATGAAATACCTTGAGCGGACCGAAAAAAGTATCAACCGGTTAATTTCTGTTGTAACCGATCTTGAAACAATTTCGAGGCTCGAAAGTACCGAACTTAAACTTGAATTTGCATCCTTCGACATTGTTTCATTGATTCAGGAAGTTTTTGAGATGGCCGAGGTTTCGGCACAGAAGAAAACCATTCAACTTTGTTTTCGGAAACCCGATACCAGTCCGGTTTATGTATTTGCCAACCGTGAAAAAATTTTTGAAGTAATCATGAATCTGGTCTCGAATGCCATAAAATACGGCAACCAGGATGGCCATATTTGGGTTGATTTTCTTGATATGGACAACCGGGTATTAATTGAAGTTGAAGACAACGGAATAGGAATTTCAGAAGAAGAACTGCCCCGAATATTCGAACGATTCTACAGAGTAGATAAAAGCAGGGCGCGAGATCAGGGAGGAACCGGATTAGGTCTTTCGATCGTAAAACATATTATTGAAGCACATAAACAAACTATAAATTGCAGGAGTTCACTTGGAATAGGAACTTCTTTTGCCTTTACATTAATTAAAGCTGATTCAAAATAACTGAAAATGGAAAATAAAGATTATAAAATTCTTTTAGTCGATGACGAACAGGACATCCTTGAATTTTTAAGTTATAATTTAAAGAAGGAAGGATTTAAAGTCTACACATCGGAAAATGGCAAGGAAGCCATTGAAATTGCAAAAAAGAAAATTCCCCATCTGATATTACTCGATGTAATGATGCCGGTAATGGATGGAATGGAAACCTGCGAGGAAATTAAAAAGATACCAAAACTTTCGGGCACAGTGATAGCCTTCCTCACAGCCCGTGGCGAAGATTATTCTCAAATTGCCGGCTTCGAGGCCGGAGCTGATGATTATATTACCAAGCCGATAAAACCGAAGGTATTGGTCAGCAGGATCAAGGCTCTGCTAAAACGCAATACCATAATGATGGAAGCTGCCAAAACCGATAAAAGCAAAGTAATTAAGAAAGGCAAACTTACAATCGACCGGGAAAAATATATCGTTCTAAAAGGTAGCAAAGAGATTTATTTACCGAAAAAAGAATTTGAATTGCTCTTGCTTCTCGCATCGAAACCTGAAACAGTATTCGAACGGGATGATATTTACTCATCGGTTTGGGGCGACGACATAATTGTTGGAGACCGGACAATTGATGTCCATATTCGCAAACTTCGCGAAAAAATAGGCGACAAATACATAAAAACTATCAAGGGTGTTGGTTATAAATTTGTTGAATGATTGTCATAACAGACTTACATCATGTTATATAGAATTAGGCAATCACTCAGTTATGCCATAAATTGAAAGTTAAAATAAATTTCTTTCAGAAATTGGGTTTAAACAATTTATATATTTTTAGGTTATAGATTACCTGTTTGGCTTTAATAGAAAATTGCAAAAATAAATGCTATGGAAAATAAACAAATGAAAATACCTATTTGGTTTTGGATAGTTGCCATCGTAATCATACTGTGGAATATAATGGGAGTGCTATCATTTTTTAGTCATACTTTTATTTCGGACGAAGCACTGCAGGCATTACCGGAAAATGAAAGAGCGCTTTATGGTGAATATCCAATATGGACACAGATTGTATTCGCTATCGCAGTATTTTCAGGTTTTATAGGCTCTGTTGGCCTCTTGTTACGGCAAAAATGGACAAGAATTGTGTTCATCATCTCATTGTGTGCTATAATACCACAAATGATCCATAATGTGTTCTTTACAAAATCCATAGAAGTATACGGACTAATTCAGGCCGTTACAATGCCTGTTTTGGTAGTCATTATTGGCATATTGCTGATTTGGCTTTCAGCATTCGGTATTAGGAAGGGTTGGCTAAAGTAATTGGGATTGTGTTGATTCAAATGGTAAGTAATAATCGGGAAAATCACTTAAAAACAAGAAATAATAAAAGACTAATCTTCTATTTGTATCAATTGGGTAGTATTCAAATTTCAGATTTGGTCGGTCTTTCTGTTTTTTTATCCCATATATCACACCCTAAAAAAAATTAAAAGCCTTCTATGTTAAAAACATAGAAGGCTTTTGTAGTAGCGGGGACAGGACTTGAACCTGCGACCTTTGGGTTATGAGCCCAACGAATTAACAGCACTTGCGAATCTAAGTAATTTACAAATAGCACGATAACAGTATTTTGCATTTTTATGGATTTGCAAAAATACATATGAAATCTCAAATTGTTGTACCTATGTTGTACCCGTGTTGTACCAATTTTCGTATCTTTGCTGAAAAGAAGAAATATGATTTCAATTCGATTAGTACTACGAAAGAAGAAAAACAAGGAGGGGAAATACCCTCTTGCAATTCGAATAACCAAAGATCGAAAATCATCATTTTTGCATTTGGGTTTCTACCTGGAAGTGAACCAATGGGACGAGAAGAACCAGAAAATTAAAAAATCCCATCCGAATTCAACAAGACTAAATAATCTGATTGCAAAGAAATTATCAGAAGCCAATGACAAGTATTTGGAATTAGAAAGTGCTGATAGTGTTGTTACTGCCAAGACGATTCAGAAGAAAGTGAAGAAGAAAAGCAGTAATAATTCATGGAAGGAGTTATCCCAAAGCTACCTTGACAATCAAGAAAAATCAGGAAAAATCTCCACGTTTCTAGCAGATCGCACAAGAGTAAAACATTTCAATTCATTCCTACAGAATCAGGACATTTCTTTTCAGGAAATCACAGAACTTTTAATAAAGCAGTTTCAGGCATATCTAAAAGGAGAGCTTCACCTATCAGAAAGAAGTATAACCAACAACTTGATTGTTATTCGAAGTATTTACAATCTGGCAATTCGAGAGGGATTAGTAGATCAAAAACATTATCCCTTTGGTAAAGAAAAAGTTAAAGTCAAAATACCACAAAGCATTAAACTTGGACTGACACAAGAAGAAGTAGGGAAAGTAGAATCTTTAGAATTGGAGAAAGATAGCCCAATATGGAATGCCCGGAATGCCTGGCTTATTTCATTCTATTTTGCTGGAATGAGAGTGTCCGATGTATTACGAATGAAATGGTCTGATCTAAATGATAATCGACTTCAATACAAGATGGGAAAAAACCAAAAACCTGGGACTCTAAAAATTCCACCAAAAGCCTTACAAATATTCGATCAGTATAAAAATCACCAAGAATCGGACAGTGATTTTATTTTTTCTGAACTTAAAAAAGCAAACCAAGACGACCCAAAGGATGTAAACAGAAAAATAGGAACTGCCGTTAAAAAATTCAATAAATACCTTGCTCAAATAGCAAAAAAAGCCAAAATTGATAAGAAAATTACCATGCACATTGCAAGACATACCTTTGGGAATATCTCTGGTGACAAAATTCCAATTCAGATGCTACAGAAACTATATAGACATACCTCTATTACTACTACCATCAACTATCAATCAAATTTTATATTTAAAGATGCCGATGATGCCCTGGATAGCGTATTAGATTTTTAATATAACACACTTACAACAAATAGAATAGTTGTATTTTTCCCATGATCTATAATTGAAAGGGAATTAATAAAAAGTAAGTCTCATGAAAAAGGAAAGAATTATTCACCTATTAAAGGAAGCAAAAGTTGAATACTCTGACGAATATCTCGTATTAATTACACCAAAATTTTTGTGTAAGAGATTCGCTGCTTTTTCTTCAATTCGAGAAGACATTCGTCTTATGAAAGATTATTTAACTGAACTTAATAAATCTAAGAATCCAATTATTACGAGTTCACTTTCATATGCTTTAATTGCAATATACGGCAAGTGTTTTACTGACGCAACAAAAGCCAAACTGCCGAAATTAGAAGAGAAGGAGATATTTGAAGAAGGTTCTGTTCATAAAGCTACACACATGGAAATTATGTCACTTCGGCATAATTTCATCGCACACAGAGGTGAATCTGATTTTGAAACCAGCGCTACATTAGTTCTAATACCAAGGCAAGAAAACGCTAAGTCTCAAATTAGATATAAACAATTGAAACAATTAAGTTTAGGTGAAGAATTAATAATAAGGGTGGATTCGTTACTCAAATATATTTTATTAAAAGTTGACAAGAAAATTCAAAAATCAGGTCAAAAAGCCTATGACGGAATTTTTAACACTTTCTCAATTAATGAGTTAAAGTATTTACTATTGGACGGTTATGAATAAATTTAGCCTTTTTGCCTTAACTTTTTCTTCAAAGGCTACCAATCTTTTGTCTTCTATTATATCACCTTTCTGAATCCTTTTTCTTAAACGCACTCCTTCGATTTTTCTACACCTACTTAATGCAGTGTATAACAATCCATTAACAAACGCCCCCGTTCCCATATCAATGATTACATCATCAAACGTCAACCCTTGACTCTTGTGTATTGTTATTGCCCAAGCTAATTTAATTGGGTATTGAGTAAATGTTCCAATTACTTTTGATGTGATTCTGCCCTTTTTTTTATCCCATTGATATTTCCTGTTTTCCCAGGTAAATTTTTCTAGAGTATGAACAGAGTCATCTTCCAGTCTTATTTCAATACTGTCATCCGAAATAAAATCAATTTTTGCAATAGTCCCGTTTACCCATCTTGAACCATTAAGAATACTATCATTTTTAATTAAGATCACCTGAGAATGTCTTTTAAGTTCTAAAACTGCCCGGGTTGGGTATCGATCTTCTTTAAAATCTCCAACAATATCCGCTTGAAAGAAATGACTTCCGTATTGTAACCTTTGAAGTCTTCTCGAATTTTCATTATTCGCATTGTAATTATTTGCAGATAGCATTATTGTAAATTCATTGCTTTTGGGCTCATAAACTGGATCAAAACGTTTATTCAGCCAGTTTAAATCCACATCATCAGCAGAGCAATCTCTAATTCTATTTAATATGTTAACAAACTCTCCTTGTTCTTGACGATGAATCGTATCAAATTCTATATACTCCAAATTTAATTCCTTGAAAGATGGACTGTCAAAAAAATACTCACTTTTATAAGTGGACTGGAACAGTTCAACTTCCACTTCATCATCATTTTGAACAATGGGAGGTAGCTGATATATATCGCCAACAAAAATCATTTGTTTACCCCCAAAAAGTTTGTTTTTATTTCCTCCATTCTCTTTTAATGAAAAATCAATTGCTTCTAATATATCAGATCTAAGCATAGATACCTCATCAATGAGCAGGGTGTCGATATTTTCTATTATTTTCCTTTTTTGGAAAAACTTTTTGAAAATAGTAATATCCTCATCGCCTGGCAGTAATGGCTTTAGGGGGAATTTAAAAAAGGAATGTATAGTTTGACCTCCAATATTTATAGCCGCTATCCCTGTAAATGATAATAAAAGTATTTTCTTATTGGTATTTTTAGTAAAATAATGAATAAATGTTGATTTTCCTGTTCCAGCCTTACCAGTTAAAAAAAAAGAGGTATTGCTGTTTTCTATTTTGTCGAATAAAGAGCAGATAAAACTGTCATTTTCGTATCCAGTTGGTAAATCAATAATTTTTTTGTGTAGCTCAGGAATTGCCACATCTTCAAACAATGAAAGCTGGTAACTGTTTTCAGAGTTACCTTCTTCTATTCGAAGAAAGAAAAACAAATCACCCATATTATCATAATATGGATCATTGATATCCAGGTTATCGCCATATGAGGCTAATTGCCTTAGTAGATAAAAGGCCCTCTTGGCGATATCGCGATATGTATTCTTACTATTCGTGATATTATTAATAATGGACTCCTTCCTTATTGTAATGCCGACAAAATGCAAATACTCCAAGAAAGTATCTATACTTTCCAGATGATTTTCGAAACAATGGCCATCATGAAAATTTCTGAATCCTTCTGACAGTGATTCAGGAATTTCCTCTACACTCTCCTTCCCGTAGAATAATTCGTAGGATAATGAATCATTGAACTGACCATCAGCTACAAGATCCGATTTGATGAAATTTGACAACCACTTTTTCTCAATTGATTTAATAGGATTCATTTCAATATATTTTGATTTGTAATTTCGAACTGATTAATAAAATTAAGCTACCATGTTAAAATTGGCACCATTTGTTAATTTACTGAGCTCTTTGGTTTTTTTACGAATATACTTATAAGGATTACTGTTTCGGTAGCAGGTTATAATCTGATTGCTATCACCAGCCACAACTACGACTAAATTCTGGAATTTTTTCCAATCCTTAGACAACCTGCCGTCCGGTTTGTCTTTGTTTCCCAATACATAAAAAACCATTCCCTGTTTAAAAATTGCCTCACCATATTCTACGATGGTTTGAATCATAGCATAATCTATTCCACGCTGCGCAGCCCTTTGAAACGAATGATTGCTATGTTGGAATTTTAAACTTTGACTTTTTAATGAATCTGATCTTGAGATTTTTACATTCACAGATAAAATTGAATCATTTACTTGTTCTTCATTCATAGCTTTAAATTTTTAGATTGAGTCAAGTTCTTCGAGCTGAGAAAGAAGCATCTTAATGGAATTAATTGTAATATAATCTTCATTGGTCAAGAAAACACCTGAAACCCTTTGGTTAAGGCTTTTTCTTAATTGAATAAGCAGCAAGATTGTTTCAGATATTATTCCTAAGTATTCTTCTGTTTTGCTCATGACTTGACTTTGAATTAATTTTAATCCAAAACTACGTCACAATCAGGCCTAATTCCGATTTTTGCAACCTTGCAGATAGAATACCTCCTGATATTCTAATAGTTACAAATTCGAGAATCTGACCTCAATATTGATATTATAAAATATCAATTGTTGCTTCTGATTTTTCCAGCTTAGTTTTTCGAACAGATTTACCAGGATATTCTTTCAAATAATTGGAAGCATCAGGGTGATCTAATTTTTTAGCTGTGAACCAATCTTGTCTTGCAGCATCAATTTGCCCCTTTTCCATGTATATTAATCCACGCAAGAAGTAACTTTCGTTACATTTATTATCAGTGTGTTTCAGAAAGTAGTTAATATCTTCAAGTGCCTCATCATATTTTTGAAGCATTAACCTCGCCTCTCCTCTATTGTGAAAAGCAACATCTGATTTTTTATTTAAGTCTATTGCAACATTGTTATCATTTTCTGCCTCAATATATCTTCGAATTTGAAAATAACATATTGCCCTATTAGAGTAGGCTTTGTAATGAAAAGGATTTAACAGAATTATTTCAGTAAACAAACCAATAGCATTTTCATACTCTTTTCTTTTCATTAACTCTATGCATTGATTATACAAATGATCAATCCTTTCATCATCCTTTTTACTTTGTTCTATTGATTTACTTTTCTTGTATGGCCAATCAAATTCTTTTGATTCCCATATGACATAATCTCTTGGGAGTGAAATTCGTTTTTCATGTCCTCTTGCCCCCGTCAAATAATAGTTTTTAGCGATATTATCTGAAAAGCGCCTAATAAATGCTTCCTTAATCCTTGATGCTTTTTCATTAATACTATTGCTTGTTGGATCAATAACATCCAAAATACTTTGTTCTATATTATTAACATGTTCACGATAAGAAAGAGATTTATATATTTCCATCAATTCCTCTCTATGGTCTATTAAATGCTTAAACAATATTCCTTCTTCGTGCCTAAGAAATAAAAAGAATATCGTTTTAGGTAAGGGCGTTAGATGAATCTCAAGATTATTATAATCGACCATATAAATTCTAAAATCATTATCAATTTTCAATCTACTTAGAATTCTATTAGAAATAGCATCCTCTGTATATTCTGGTTTCTTAACAAGTTCATAACCTTGCATCTGACTAAAAATGCTATTTAATATGAACTGTTCTATGCCCTTTGCTTTTAAGCTATTAATCTTTTCTTCTATTTCGCTTGCGATTTTATGTGCCTCGTAATCAAACTTATAATCAGACAACTCATAGGTATTACCAAGCCTGATAAAGTCACTTTCTAATGGTAACTGATACCATATACAATCTTTTCTTTCCCCAAGGTGATCAAGATAATAGTAAAATGCTTTTTCTATGTACATTATACTTTCTTCGGGCAAATGAAAATAATCGCAATGAACATCTTTATAATGAATCGATTCTTTATTTTTAATTCTAAATAAGCCAGGAAATCTATCCCCTTCATAGTCCAATACCGAAAAAAGAAAATGCGTAATGTCTTTAGTTACTAGTTTTCCAAAATCAATATTCATACTTTCAATACTAGACTCACTTACTTTAGGTAGATTATACTTTAAGAATTCGGATAACATATCTTGCTTTGATTCAGCAATATCGTAATGCGGTAAATATATAAACTCATAAGACGATCCATCCCTAGAATAATTATTAAACCAATATTTAATCTTCTCCAAATTCTCCAAAATATATTTATTGATATTGGTATTATACTCATCTTCAATATAGACAACTTGATTTGTTTGGATATCAAATGGGAATACCCCTTTCTCTTTTGGTTTTCTTTTAATTTTGATAATAGTACTTCGACTTGATCTTTCAAATCCTGAATATTTTTTCTTTATTTCCTCCCTCTTTCTTTCCAATTTCCTAGTCTTGTTCTTGGATTCTTTAAGTTTACGTTTTTTCGTAATAATACTTTTGATTCTTATTAAACTGACAATAGGATAAGCTGGAACAACGATTAAAAGCACAAGAGACGATAAGATTGATAAAATCGTGCCTATAAGAATATTGAAAACTAGGTAGTCGCTAAATCGGAATGCATCTTTAAGTAAATCAATAAATTCACCAAAACCATCCCTAAAAGTAAAGACAAAAGCAACTAAATAATAACATATAAATATCCAAATCACTATATTCATATCCTTGTTTATTAGAATTCTTACTCGATACTTTTGATTTCCTATTTTTTTGCATGTCCAATTTTAGCAACGGTTCGTTGCGCATTGTAAAAATACAAACATTTCCTAGAACAATTATAGTATGAGCAATTAATATCCGCTCTTAAAGTGCATCTCAAGTGTTATGAACTAATAGATTATTTAAAAATGGCCGCCTGACACACACAGACGGCCATTTACTTCTTACCATTCCCGTTGATAATCCTCATCTTTTAATCCCTCACCCTCGATTTTGAAAAGATATTCAATATCTCCTTCGAGGCAATCTGGATTTTCCAGATAACGAAGCCGGAGAAAACTAATTATGGGCGGTGTAGACCTATCAAGAATTATTCTCGCCCCTACCCCAATATCGATTTCTTCACCAAGCAGCCGTTGCCGAACCGTGACCGTTTTCATTATGAAAAATGGTTAAAATGAAAAAAACCCGGGAGAAATCTCCTGGGGAGTCCTTTCCGTGAGTGGAAAGGATGTACTTAATAGCACAAAACACCTCCCAGGTCAAGAGAATTGTTGAGAAAATTACCAAGCAGGCCTTTTTTGGTTAAATCGATTGACGAATCAGTTTGCTTATGATAAGATAACCTGATCCGTTTTCATTGTTCTCCGGCGTTTCTACGCTGAGAGGCGTGAATCACGGAGTTCTTTGAAACATTTCCACAAAAAATCCAATGTCGAACTAAAAATGTGAGTTATGAATTTCAAAGAATTTGTCATCCTATCAAAAAAAATCGTGATTGCCATGTTAGCATTTTTTCTGGTGTACTTTTCAAATGACACAGTGAATAATGTTGAAACACCCCTGTTGTTAATCGTAACTGTACTTATGCTAGAGCTTCAGGCTCCTGTAAACGAAGAGTTTTACAGGAAAGGGAAAAAAGCATCTTACAGAAACAGCTTTAACAACAAACTTTATCGCAAGTATCAAATGTTAACTGACGGAAGGTATTGCCAAAAGACCTACAATGCAATCTTCTTCAGGAAATGATTTCAGAGTTTAGCCCTGTATTCAAATGCAGGGCTTTTTCTATCTCCATAATTACTACAATAAAAGAAACTTAAGCATAAAAAGACTGATTATAGACAACTTGATTGCTTATAGTTGACACAGAAAACTATCCAAATATCATTATTTAGCCAAGAGGTTGTAGAATACTCACTGTTGGCAACTCTCCGAAATCGTGAATTTGCGCTCTCAGAGCTGCATTTCATGGGTTTCAAAAATAGAGTTCTGGTTTGGGACCAGGGGGTCGGAGGTTCGAGTCCTCTCACCCCGACCATTAAGCCGCTCACAGAGCGGCTTCACAAGATTCGAGAGAGTGAAAAACAGGGGTTCAGCGACCTATTGGCAATGCTAATAGACCACTGGCCATGTCAGAACTAGAAAAATTACATCATCGTTTCTGCGAATATTCGCAGGTTTTTAAGGGGAACACCCGAAAAACCATAATTTGGTTGCAAGGGGATTTTAGGAGCTTCATTTCGCATACAAAAATTGAATCTTTGATGGAAGTATCCAGACACCATATTGAAGATTGGATTTTGCATGGAAAATTGGAAAGAAAGTGGTCAAATAAAACCGTTCGTCTGAGATTACAATCTATGAAGCTTTTTTTGGATTGGTGTGTTTCACAAGAACTTATTTCTGTGAATCACACTGACAAGATTCCCAAACCAAAACTTCCAAAACAAATTCCCAAGCACCTGAATGAAATACAAGTAAACAAACTCTTTGACTGGGTTCGGAACTATCAGTATGACTACAAGTTTGATCGAATGAGAGCTATTGCGATTATCTACACCTTTGTTTACACGGGCATTCGTAAGAACGAACTCTATCATCTAAAAATGGAAGATGTTGACTTGGAATCAAAAACACTTTTTGTTCGCTCAGGCAAAGGGGATAAAGACAGAATTGTTCCGATACATCCCAGACTGACAGAAATATTGAATGATTACTTGAAAGACAGGAGAAGAATGCAGAAAACCTGTCCTTTCTTTTTCACTGCACTTAGGGAGGATAACATGATGGGGGATCAGGTAATAAAAAGACTTTTTATGAAACTTCGAGAAAGGATTGGTTTTGATATTCATCCACATTTACTTAGGCACACATTCGCCACACTAATGTTGGAAGGTGGTTGTAATTTATATGCTTTGTCCAGGATGCTTGGCCATACAGATATTAAAACCACAACAATATATCTTGGAGCAACAAAAGCACACCTGACAGAGCAGATTTCCAAACATCCAATATGTGTTTAAACCAATTCCAGCACATTGAAACTTTGCTTAATCTTTTCTTTTGATACCGACATGTACCGTTGTGTAGTACTGATATCGGAATGTCCCATTATTTCTTTTAACTTGTAGATATTCAAGTCTGCTTCTACGGATAATCTTGCAAACGTGTGTCGGAGCATGTGTGGAGTAAATTTGATCCGTGTAGAACGGGATAGTCTATTACAAATAGCTCTTACATTTTTGGGTGTAAGCTTCTTGTCTGACCGAATTGAAGGAAAGAAAACTAATCCCAAAGTACTTTTCACTTCTCTCACATAGGTACGAAGAATAACTGCCAAGCTTGGGTGAATGGGGACAATACGATCTTTTTTTCCTTTTCCCATTCGGATGAGAATTTCCATATTATCAAGATCAACATCTCTTGTTTCCAAGTTGATTAATTCTTGCAACCGTATACCGGTATAGAGAAATGTATTGAGTATGGCAGTATTTCGGATTCGTTCATTCTTATAGTACCAAGGAAAAACGGTTACTCTACTTAGAATCACACATACCTCTTCCTTTGTTAAAAAACGAGGTAAGTTTTTGGGCAGCTTAGGCCGTTCGATTGATCGGACAGGGTTTTCCTTGATAATCTTGTTCTTATGACACCACCGAAAAAACGTATTTAAACATTGTAAGTAGGTGGTAAATGTCTTTGGAGACCAACATCGTTCAGAACTTTTAGAATACATGAAATCTCTTATTTCTATTTCTGTAATATTCCTTGTTTCGTCAATTCCTATAGTATTGGTCAGGAGATCTACTATCCTTATAATTTCTTTATATCCTCTCTGTGTTATTCCAAGCTCAATAAGGCAGTAATGTTTAAACTGCCTTTTAAGGTCTCTAATTCTCATTGATGACCTTGGATATTTTTATCAAATTCTCAGCCACTTGCATTTCAACCATATCACCACGGTTAAACCCGTATGCTTTTAGGTATTCACCCTGGATATTTAAACCAACAGTGTATTTGTTTTTGTAAGGCTTGTTAACCACTTTCAAGGTTTTGATAAGTGGTTGTTCGGTAGTTTGTGAGTTACCAAAAAAGTCGAGGCCGAGAGTCTCTGCCATATATGAGAGGTTAGAATTATGGATTCTGATTAATAGCACAGAATTGTCAAGTGGCGAAATTATTTTTATGCTAATTTGTTTTGGAATGACATCGGTATTCAAAAAAAACCTTTACAGGAGTTGTGAAAAATTATATAAACCTCTCGTTTCTTAATATATTAAAATGGAACGATTGAAATTATTTCTGTTCCTCCTTTTGTCTTTTGTATTTGTAGCACCACAGGTATTCGCCGGGTTTTGTCCAAATGGTTCGGAATGGGATCAAAAAACAGCTGGTTGCTACTGTGTCGATGGTTATAAGCTTAATGAAAATAAAAATGGTTGTGAGCCAATTTCTAATCTGGAAAAGGAGCTAAATGAGCTAAATGAAACACTGAAAGGTCTAAAGGCAGCTCAACTAAAAGATTCAATGGAAGAATCTAAAATGGAAATTTTAGAATGGGAATTAAAGTGTAATGGTCAAAATAAAATTTTCAAATATGACAGCATTGAGTTTGTTGATAATGTT
Organism: uncultured Bacteroidales bacterium; assembly: GCA_964388245.1. Lineage (GTDB taxonomy): Bacteria > Bacteroidota > Bacteroidia > Bacteroidales > M50B96 > JAIOYV01. The sequence goes on along the minus strand of CAYLZH010000020.1, from coordinate 1,647 downwards.
ATTTCATATTTAAAAAATCCACATTGTATTGAAATCCCGGAACATTCCTATGTTTATGATAATGATTGGGTCTGTGATCCTGGATATGGAAAAAGTTTGTTTAAATCTTCACCATATGAGTACCTTGATGGTGAAGTGTATCAAAATAATAAATATTGGGATGGTTTAAGTATATATTACTATTGTGAAAAATATCCTAATAATTCTATTGGAACAAAAACGATTAATTATAAAAGTGGAATTTCAATTGATGACCATAAGAATAGCTTAATAAAAGAATTAGACAGAATCTCAAACTTTAGGGACTTAACAGTTTCAGATAAAAAACGAGAAGCAGAATCTTCTGTATTTCGATGGAATGAAGCACCATGGGATTGTAAAGATGGTTATGAGCACCGTGAAGTATGGGAGCAAGGGAGAGTTAGTTACGAACTAAACAAAGTAAAGCGGTGTTTTCCAATTTCTGAAGCCAACACCTGGAATTCTCAAATTCCAACAACACAGGGTTTCATTATGAACAAACAAATCAATTCGAGTAACAATTCAGTAAGGCAACTTTATAATGGCACACTCTGTAAGGAAGGTTATGCCAGAAGCTTAAATAAAAAGTATTGTGTGAAAATTCCTGACAACGCCCACTTTGTAGAAAGCGCAACAGATGTTTGGCTTTGTGATGATGGTTTTAAAGAATCAGGAAATAGCTGCATTAAAGAACAGTCAAGCGAAATTGATAAAGTACCGACAAGGGACACTTCAACTACAAATTCATCTGCAAGATATTCAAGAAAATCTAGCGGATACACCAACTATAAATCTAAAATGTTGGAGTACATGCGAATGATGTATCAATAAGAAATCAACTCTTCAAATTTTCTTAAATAGTGAGTTGTATGAAATGTAATTCTGTTAAAGTTAATGAACAATCCGGAATTTCCGGATTGTTCATATTTAGATAAGAACTTAGTATTGAACTATCCACATCAGGAGTTTTCTTTCATATTCCTCTAAGAAGTAATAAGATTTGTGTGACATTTGTTACTTTCGAAATTATGTTGATTATTATTTAGTTTCTGATTAGTTGTATTCTTTGTGAATCATTAATTTTGTACAAATCGGCAACTCAACTATTGAGGTGCAAATTGCCAGGTCAGGCATAAACCCAAAGAGATGAACATAACGCAAATAGAGAACAACCTACAGGAGCTGGTAGCATCCAGTTCTAAGGAGACTTTTATTTATGACCTACTTACAGCCTATGGCCTTCCAAAGGCGAGTATCACAAGACTGCGCAAAGGGAATCTCAATCTTTCTAAAATAGAGGGGGAACTATCTTGGAAGAAAAAAGTGCTTTTCAGGGAAGCTCAGGACGATGATTTATACACACTTATCTCAGAACTTTCGAAAGAAGTAAAACACAACCAACGATTTGTGATTGTGACCAACCACGAACAACTTTTAGCAATCGACACAAAGACAGAAGACCGATTAGATATTGATGTTACTGATCTGCCCAAACATGGTGATTTTTTTGCACCGTGGGCGGGGATGGAAAAAGCACAGCACCAAAATGAGAACCCTGCGGATGTAAAGGCGGCTGAACGTATGGCCAAGCTTTTTGATGAGATCAAAAAGGACAATCCAGATGAT
>CAYLZH010000019.1:25425-29265 GCA_964388245.1 uncultured Bacteroidales bacterium | reverse complement strand
CCGCATATAGAAACCATTGACAGTATCCATATTTATAATCATTTAGTCTCTGCATTATTTTATAATGATAATGCTGATAAGTGCCTTGAATATATGGTAATCAGGGATGAACTGATTATTTCGTTAGGCTACGATAATGTTGAAGACTTTTTTGGGATGAGACAAGCTGTAACAATTGACTATCTTCAATACTCAAGAGCAGCGTTTAGTAAATCTACTTTTTCGAAAGATGAGATTATTATTGAGTCTCTGGAAAAAGGTGATACTTTGACTGCAGCCAGCCAGTACAACAATAAGGCACTTGAGTGGAAGAAATTTGACGAATTGGACAGTGCCTTGTTTTATTTCAATATAGCAAGGGATTATATGCTCAGTATGGAAAATTACGACCTCTTTTTCTTTCATTGTGTTGAAGGGAATATAGGGGAGGTGTTAATGCTGAGAAATGAATTTGATACGGCTATGATTTTAATTAAAAAGGATATCGAAATCAGTAAACAAACAGAACACTACGACAATGCAGCCTATAGCTATCAATCGCTTGCCTGGTGTTATTTACAAATGGACAAACTTTCAAATGCGTTAAACTGTATCGACAGTGCCGACAAATATATGGTATATGTCCCTCCACATGTGTCACGTACAAAATACTACCTGTTACGAAGCGAAATTTATGAGGCACTGGACATATATGATTCAGCATTATTTTATGCCAATAAATACATCCGGTTAATTGATTCTACTTACAAGGCTGAAAAAGAGTCTGAAATATTGCGTAACCAAATTGCCTTTGCAACAAAAAAAATGGAGACATTGGTTTCCAATCAAAAAGAGGATTTGCGTAAGGAAAAAGCCCATGTGCAAAAACAAAAAAACATCCGTAACTTATCACTACTTTTTCTCCTGTTTATACTGATTATGTTTTTTGTGATTTTACGAAGCCGGCAAAAACAAAAACAGAGCAGGGTATTACTCGAGGAGAAAAATCAGGAAATATCTTCTCAGGCTGAAAACCTGATGAAAGCCTATAAACAATTAGAAGAACATGACCAGTTTAAGCAAGCCATGACCAGCATGATTGCCCACGACCTGAAAAATCCTCTGAACACAGTTATAAATCTTGCTGATAATTCTGATAATGGAAAACAAAAACAAATTGCCCAGGCAGGTAACAGTATGTTAAACCTGGTAATGAACCTGCTGGATGTTAATAAATACGAAAAGGAAAAATGGCCTCTAAACGTAGAATCACATCGTGCCAGGTCAATTGTTAAGAATGCCATAGAACGGATTGCTATATTGGCAGATGAAAAGTTCGTTGAGTTCAGAATTCTGATAAGTGATAGTTTATCCATTCTTGCCGACCGGGAAAACCTGGAACGAGTTTTTGTAAACTTGCTTACAAATGCTATAAAATATAGTCTTGTAAATTCGGTCATTTCGATTCTAGCCTCGGAATATAGCTCAGATTGGATACTTTTTTCGGTGAAAGATGATGGAGAAGGCATTAATCCTGAGTACCAGGATAAGGTATTTGAAATGTATCATCAAACCAAAGCGAAGAAATCGGGAAGGGTAAAATCGACCGGCCTCGGGCTTACCTTCTGCAAAATGGCCATCGAGGCACATGGAGGAAAAATAGGAGTTAAGTCGCAACCTGGCCGTGGATCTGAATTTTGGTTCACGATACAAAAAGCTAAAAGTGATGCAATAAGTGAAAAAACAACGCAAAATGAAAGAGTAAACCCAAAAGTAAAATTGGCCTTCACCAAAGAAGATCAGGATGAAGCACAATATGTTATTGACCAACTAAAAGAATTTGAATTTTATGAGATATCAAAAATTAGAAATATTATTAATCAGGAAAACGGCGATGATTCAAAAAATATCACACTTTGGAAGAAACAAATACTTTGTTCGGTAAACCATGGCAACGAAGATCGGTTCAGGCAGTTATTGGAAGTATAATAATAATTCAGTAGGCATTCAGTGGTCATACAATGGTCATTCATAGTTATTCAAACTTTACAATGAACGACACGTAGTAAATGACAATCGAATGACGCACAAAGTGCAAATGACAATCGAATAACGCACAAAGTGCAAATGACAAAAATAAGATATGGAGAACTATAAAATATTAATTGTCGACGACGAACCAGTTTTTCTTGAAACTATGGTTGAAGCAATAGAGAAAGCGGGCGAACCATATGAATTATTTCAGGCAGTAAATGGTGAAGTAGCCTACAACATAGCATGCAAAAGGCTTCCCGACCTGATAATAACCGATTGGGAAATGCCTTTTATGACTGGTCTTGAACTCATCGATAAATTGAAAAGTAACTATGCTACAAAACTAATCCCGGTGATTATGTGCACAGGGCTAATGACCTCCACCCGAAACCTCATGACCGCACTCGAGATTGGAGCAGTGGATTACATCCGAAAACCAATCGATTCATTGGAGTTGATTTCGAGGATACGTTCGATGCTGCTTCTGCAAGAATCGTTTAAAGAGAACAGGCTGAAACATGAACAGTTACAACAAAAAGAAAAAGAAGTTCTGGAATTGACAATCGAGTCACAAAACAAAGAGCTAACCGCCAATACCCTGTGCAGTATCAGGAACCAGGAAATGTTAATATCCATAGCAAAAGAACTGCAGGATATCCTTGAATTAAGTAATGATGAAAAAATTGAAAAGCACATCCGAAGTGTTATTAGCAGTCTTAAGAACAACAACACCGACTCAACCTGGGAAGAATTCAGGAAATATTTTGAGAATGTTCATAGTAGCTTTTTCAAAAACCTGAGTGAATGTTGTCCAGGGCTAACCCAGAACGAGGTAAAAATATGTGCCCTCCTGAAGCTAAATTTTTCGACCAAAGATATTTCGGCCATTACCCACCAAAGCTCCCGCAGTGTGGATGTAGCCCGCTACCGGCTACGGAAAAGATTAAACCTGCCCAAAGAAGAAAGCTTGTTTGCATTCTTGTCGCAGTTTTAGCTGCCCTTTCAGGGTGAATATTTCTTCTATTTTCTTATACCCAAGGCGTTGCCTTTGGTTTGAATTAAATTGGCACTTCGTGCCGCATTTCTTTACATCTCTAACAGTAGTTCTAAAGCCCAGGTAGAAATCGGGCTGAAAGCCCGGATTATTTTAACACGATGGCATCGCCTCGGGTAAAAACATACTTAATCCAAATACCGCCCTGAAAGGGCAACTTTTCTAATCCGTCCACAAATATTGTTCATTATAATTAATCCCATACTCCTTCAGGAACATCAAATATTCCTCTCTAAATGACATCCTTTTATGATGTGACTCCTGGTTTTCAATGTATCGCTTTGTTTTGTCATGCAATGATGGACTAACAGAAAATCCCCCATACCCACCTTGCCACGAAAAATTTGAATAATATGGATCTAAAGTTTTTATCCATCTGCTGCTATGCCGTTTGATTTCTTCAACCAATTTAGCAAAAGCTATGTTTTTCGACATTACACATAGTATATGAACATGGTCATCAACTCCATTAATTAAAATCGGGATTGATTGGTTGTCTTTGATGATGCTTCCCATATACGCATATAAGTCATTCTTTTCCTGTTGTCGAATCAAACATCTATTGTTTTTAGTATGGAAAACAATGTGGATGTACAGCTTTGATAGTGATTGTGCCATAACTAAAATTAATTACTATTTCAGGGTGTCTACTATTTTTCTTTTCATTTATAACCAAGGCCTTGCCTTCGGTTTAGAGTAATTTGCCACTTCGTGCCGCATTCTTTTATATATCTAATGAAGTTTAAAAAGTCATGTGAAGAAAACAGGCTGAA
>CAYLZH010000019.1:18514-25325 GCA_964388245.1 uncultured Bacteroidales bacterium | reverse complement strand
TTTATATATCTAAAGTTGGTTTTAAAAATCAGGCGAAGAAAACAGGCTGAAGGCCCTGCTTATTTCAACCTGAGACAGCGTCTCTGGGACTTATGTAATCAGGATCAAGAGTCGCCCTGAAAGGGCAGGTTATTTATTTCGGAAAAAACCCTTTTGGTGACCATTTCATTTTCCTCAGCCAACTCCCAAATACTGACATCCGCAAATTTGCATATTTCGCAAAAACCATCAGACAACATCCTCTTGTGCAGATTTTGTGCAGATGCTTGTGCAGATTTTGTGCAGATGAAATCCTTGACAAAGCATATCCTCCTGTCATAAATTTACTTATCGAAAATTGGACACTGAAATGAAGCAAAAGGATAAAGATAAATCCACCGAAGATTTAATTAAGGAATTCATCGAAGAAAAGGAAAAAAGCAAACAAGCCCTTCGAAAGTTTCTTAATGAACTTATTCACGATAGCCCGGCAATTCATACTAGTGATAAAAAGCATTCACAAAATATTGATAGAACTTATTATTAACTAAAAATTAAACTTATGAAAGCGAAACTCTTTACAACATTAGCAATTCTGGCAATATCCTTAGCATTATTTGCCCAGGCACCACAATCATTTAAATACCAGGCCGTAGCACGAACTACTTCCGGGGATTTAATAGTTAACCAGAATGTAGGAATACAAATCTCAATACTACAGGGTAGTACATCAGGAACTGCGGTATATGTTGAAACCCATGCCACCACCACAAACGAATTTGGTTTAGTGAATATCCAAATTGGAATTGGAAGTGTGGTAAGTGGCACTTTTAATACCATCGATTGGGGAGCCAACACCTACTTTGTGAAAGTGGAAGTAGACGAAAGCGGTGGTAGCAATTATTCACCCCTGGGTACTTTTCAATTGCTGAGTGTACCTTATGCTTTGCATGCTAAAACAGTTGAAACAGATTTGGTGGATGATGCAGATGCTGATCCTACCAATGAAATAGAATTACCAACAAATGCTGCTTTAGGTGATATGGCATATCATGATGGAACAAACTGGACAAAAGTTGATGCACCTGTTGGTAATAATAAGTTATTGACATTCTGTAATGGTGTACCAACATGGACAGATGATGGGCAATGTGTAATTAATATAGGTGATTTGTATGGCGGAGGTGTTGTATTTTACATTTTCCAGAGTGGCGATGCCGGATACGTACCGGGAGAAACCCATGGTCTGATTTGTTCGGTAAGTGATCAGACTACATCTTCTACACCGGCTGAATGGGGATGTTTTGTTGTACTTGGGGCGGACGGTACAGCAATTGGAACAGGGGCCCAAAATACTATTGATATTGAAGCTGGTTGTGCTACTGTTGGTATAGCAGCAGACCTTTGTGCTAATTTGAGTTTAAATGGGTATGATGATTGGTTTTTGCCATCAAAAGATGAATTAAATCAGATGTATCTTAATAAAGCTACTATTGATGCTACCTCAGTGGCAAATGGAGGTAGCATTTTATATAACGGTACCTATTGGTCTTCTAGCGAGACGGGTTGGGCCAACGCTTGGAACCACAACTTTAACACTGGTGGTCAGAGCCAAATGAACTATAAGAGTTACCCAGCGGCTGTGCGCGCTGTTCGGGCTTTTTAACTAATTAGCTACTTAACAATTTCCTACTCATTATGTGAAGAGAAAATTAAGTGTGAACAAATATAACACTGATAAATATGAAAAAGATAATTACCATATTAATAGGTCTTTTGGTTTGTATCTTAAGCTACAGCCAAAGTTTTTCACCTGAAGTGGTTTCATCAGGAGGTGATGTAATGACCAATGCCACGGTAAGCTTTAGCTATACCCTGGCCGGAATAGTAACAGAAACCGGTAGTAATAATAATATAAAATGGACACAGGGTTTTCAACAGCCCTTTCCACCTAATTGTATCAACCCAACCAATGGTGGAACCATTGCAGCTGATCAAAGTATTTGTCCGGGAGATGTGCCGATAGCTCTTACAAGCACTGACGATCCAACAGGGCACTCAGGAACCCTGGAATACAAATGGCAGCTATCAACCGATCTTGCATTGGGCTATAATGATATAGCTAATAGCAATTCATCAGGATATTCTCCGGGAGCTGTCAATGTTACTACCTGGTACAAACGCCTGGTTCGAGTGGATTGTGAAGCGGACTGGACAGGAGCTGCCGAATCGAATGTGGTAGCCATAACCATAAACAATGCCTTAGCCTTCCCAGGAGGCGATGACTATGTGGATGTCACCAATTTTAAAGGAATTCTTGGAGGAAATTCCCGAACCTATGAAGCCATGATTAAGATTCCTCCTACACAGGTTTTATGGTGTAATGTTATTTCTACCGGTACTTCTGGTGATGGTAAACGCTTTGATTTATCAATATGGACAGGTGGTCAACTCACTGCACATACCAGTAGTGGTTTGTGGCTAGGTTCCACTGATCTGAGAGACAACCAATGGCATCATGTAGCCATTCAGATTGAAAATGATGGCAACCCCTATATAAACGAAATTAAGTTGTTTGTTGATGGTGTTGAAGAACCTAATTGTGTTGGATATGATGCTAACAAATTAATAAATACTCAAGCTGGGGGTGATATGCGTATTGGACTATGGAATAATTCAATTGATCGAAATTTCGATGGTCTTGTTGACGAAGTCAGAATTTGGGATGATGTAAGAACTCCAACAGAATTATTTACTTACAAGGATCAGGAAATCCCTGATCCTGCCAATGAACCAAACCTGGTGGCTTATTACAAGTTTAATGAAACAGATGGCGATCTGATTGCAGTTGATACAAAGGGTAATTATAATGGAACCCTCACCAACATGACAGGCAATGAATGGGAAGTCTCCACTGCTTTCTGCTGCGCCAACCCCACAAACGGTGGAACCATTGTAGCAGATCAAAGTATTTGTCCCGGGGATATACCAGCAAGTCTTACCAGTACAGCCGACCCAACAGGGCACACGGGTACCCTCGAATACAAGTGGCAGGAATCCACTACCGGCCCCGCATCAGGCTTTAGCGATATTGCCAATAGTAATTCATCAGGGTATTCTCCCGGAGCAGTAACTGTAAATACCTGGTACAAGCGATTGGCGAAAGTTGATTGCGAAGCAGACTGGACAGGAGCTGCCGAATCGAATGTGGTGGCCATAACTGCTGAGGATCTTGACGCTCCAATTGTCATCACCCAGGATATCACCGTGCAACTGGGTGCTTCAGGCGCTGCCGGCATTGATCCTTCAGACATTGACAATGGATCGACTGATAATTGTGGAATTGCTTCTATGACGGTTTCTCCAGATGCATTTGATTGTGATGATGTTGGAGGTATTAACTATTCGTTGAATTTTGATGGAACAAGCGATTATGTGTCCATAGCTCCGAGTATTAATCTATCCTCCGATTACACCGTGGAAGTCTGGTTTAAAACTTCAGCAATGGGTACTCAGGTCTTTGTAGCTGGTGATATTCCTGATGGACACCTTATGATAGAACATTCATCATTCTACAGCCATAAGATTCGTTTTCTGCACAGACCAACAGGAGGTAGCAGCGGAGGTATCGATATATTTTCGACGTCGTCCTATAACGACGGGAACTGGCATCATGTAGCCGCAGTGAAAAATGGCACCAATGGTTATTTATATATCGATGGAGTGGAGGTAGGTACCGCAAGCGGCCTCGCAAACTTTGGTACAAATCTAAGTTTTGTATTGGGTAGATTATCTCCAACTCTAGCCCATCGATACCTTCAGGGAAATCTCGATGAAGCTCGCATCTGGAATGTTGCCCGTACGGAAACACAAATTCAGGATAATATGAGTACAACACTTGATGGTACTGAATCTGGATTAGTGGCCTATTATGACTTTGATGATGGCCCCAATAGTACTATTCTTTCTGATATAACCGGAAATGGATATAACGGGTCTCTGATAAGTATGGATCCAATTAATGACTGGGTGGTAGATGTGCCTTTCACCGGTAGTAATTCAGTAACATTAACTGTTACGGATGTCAATGGCAATGTAAATACTGGAACAGCTGCAGTAACAGTGGAAGATAATGTTGTTCCGACTGTCGTTACCCAAAACATCACTGTAGAGCTCGATGCAAACGGTCAGGCCAGCATAACACCTGCACAGATTGATGGTGGTTCGAGCGATGCATGTGGAATTGCTTCCAGGACCCTGGATCAAGTGGCATTTACCTGTAGCGATGTTTCACAGCCCGGTCTGAATAATGCACTTGACTTTGATGGCTTAGATGATTATGTTGAATTTGCTGACGACAACTCCCTGGATGGTGTTGAACAGTTTACCATTGAGACCTGGTATTATTATCAATCCACAGGTGATGGACAAAATATTTTAAAGCATGCAGTTGGTGGCCCAGGGATTTCTATCTATCTTAATCCCGCGTCTGGTACATCTGCTGAAATTTGGTTTGCAGTCAGGGATGCCACTCTTTCAACAGTTAAAACCGGATCAGTATTAAATCCGAATAACTGGTATCATATCGCCTGTGTATTTGATGGAACGCAGCCAACAGATCAAACAAAGGCAAAGGTCTATCTGAACGGTGTTTTGCAATCAACAACTGTTCTGTGGCCTCCAATGCCGTCTGTAACAGCAAGTATAAATACACCACATCTCATAGGTGGCAATAATAATATGAAAGGAAAATTAGATGAATTCAGGATATGGAATAATGCACGCTCGGCTGCTGAAATTCAAGGTACCATGAATACCTGCCTGACAGGAAGTGAAACCGGACTGATAAACTATTTCACCATGAACGAGACCGTTGGAACCTCAACCGTTACAAATCACGCAAATCCGGCTTACAATGGGGTACTTATTAATATGGATCCGGCAAGCGACTGGGTTGCGGGACACACCTCATTCGATTGCCTGGCCGGTACTGTTGTTAACCTTACGGTTACTGATAACAATAACAACTCAAATACTGCCCCGGCGGAAGTATTCGTGGAAGATAACATCCCACCAACTATCACCTGTCCGGTAGATGTATTTGTGAACACCGATGCCGGACAATGTGAGGCTACAGGTGTTGCCCTTGGCACTCCAACAACTTCGGATAATTGTTCCGGAGAAACAGTTAGCAATGATGCTCCTTCTTCCTTCCCGATAGGTGTAACGGTGGTTACCTGGACAGTGGAGGATGCCTCGGGCCTAACAGCAACGTGCACACAAAATGTGACGGTATCTGATAATGAAGATCCGGTTATACCAACATTGGCAGATGTAACAGGAGAATGCACTGCCACAGCAGTGGCTCCAGGCACAACGGATAATTGTGCAGGTACCATCATAGGAACAACAACTGATGCTTTAACCTATTCGACACAGGGTACCCATGTTATTACCTGGAACTTTGCCGATGGAAATGGAAATGACATTGACGTACAGCAGAATGTAATTATTGATGATCTTACCGCACCGGTTCCTGACCTGGCAATCTTACCGGATGTAAGCGGACAGTGTGAAGTAAGTTCATTGACTGCTCCTACTGCTACCGATAATTGTGAAGGTCTGATTACAGGAACACACAATGCTACATTACCCTACACTGTACAGGGCACCTACACCGTAACCTGGACTTATTATGATGGAAACGGAAATACCTCTACTCAACCCCAGACAGTAATTGTGGATGATAATACTGACCCAACTGTTGTCACACAGAATATTACCGTCCAACTCGATGCATCTGGAAATGCAGGTATTACTGCTGCTGATATTAACAACGGATCGAGTGATAATTGTGGAATTGCTTCTATGTCGGTTTCTCCGAATACCTTCGACTGTTCTGATATTGGTGGAAATAACTATTCATTAGACTTTGATGGTGTTGATGATGTGGTTCTGGTTCCTCATAATTCAGCATTGAACTTAACTGGAGATATGACAATTGAAGCATGGTTCTATGCTGAGGCATCTCCAAACTGGGTTCAAATTGTTGGTAAAGGTGATTTTTACAACAGGAATTATGTACTAGCATATCATCCAACTCATGGAAAATGGATATTCCAGCAGTACGCTAATTATGGAGGGACCATAAGAAGGCAATATTTGCATAATAGCCCGGTTCCTCTAAATCAATGGCATTATATTGCTGGCGTTATTAATAACAATACACTTACATTATATGTTAATGGCGTATCAGTTGGAAGCACAACTTTTGCAATGACACCTCAAACCCCCTCTGAACCATTGCAAATAGGATCATGTAGCAATCAAACGTATCATACAGGCAATATTGATGAAGTGAGATTATGGAATGTGGCAAGAACTCCAAGTGAAATTCTAAATAATTGGAATCAGCCATTAACCGGAAACGAACCAGGATTGATTGCCTATTATAATTTTGAAGATGGGCCGGGTAGTTCTTCTGTTACTGATATTACCGGAAACGGACACAACGGTAGTTTAACCAATATGAGTGCCGGCACCGACTGGGAAACAAATGTGCCTTTCGTTGGGGGTAATACACCAAATACTGTAACATTAACCGTAACAGATGTCAACGGCAATTCCAATACCGGGACAGCCGAAGTTACAGTAGAAGATAACGTTGCACCAGATGTCATCACCCAAAACATCACCGTAGCACTCGATGCAAACGGCGACGCTAGCATCACACCTGCCCAGATCGACAACGGATCGACTGATGCATGTGGAATAGCTTCCATGTCGGTTGCTCCTAATAGGCCGTGTCATTGTCACTTTAATAGTGAACGAG
>CAYLZH010000019.1:17042-18504 GCA_964388245.1 uncultured Bacteroidales bacterium | reverse complement strand
GGATTTGGAATGCCAAATGACTATTCGTTAGATTTTGATGGAACGAATGATTATGTGACAGTTGCTTCTACTTTTAATTTATCATCCGATTTCGCTCTGGAAGCCTGGTTCAAGGTTCCTGTAACATCAACACAAGGTTCAAGAGAAATTATTGGGGGTGAAATCAATGGAGAGGGTGCCTGTCACTTAGAAGTTAACTGGGATAACAAAATTCGGTTTCTATTCCGCCCAATTCCGGGTAACTCAGGTGGTTCAAACATATTTACACAAGCAACTTATAATGATGGCATGTGGCATCATGTTGCAGCAGTCAAAGATGGAACAAACTTGTATTTGTATATTGATGGTGTTTTAGAAGGTAGTACAACAAATACTTTAAATTTCAATCAAAATCTAGGTTTTGTAATTGCAAGACAAGGTATTGCACATCCTGTTCGATATTTCAAAGGAAATCTGGATGAAATTCGAATCTGGAATGTTGCCCGTACGCAAACTGAAATTCAGGATAATATGAGTTTAGCTTTAAGTGGCACAGAATCCAATTTGGTAGCTTACTACAACTTCGAAGATGGCCCGAACAGTACCAGCCTTTCTGATGTAACCGGTAATGGATACAATGGATCCCTGATCAGTATGGATCCTGTTAATGACTGGGAAAGTGATGTTCCATTTACTGCAGGGAATTCATCGACTACTGTGACATTAACTGTAACAGATGTAAACGGTAATGCAAATATCGGAACAGCCGAAGTTACTGTTCAAGATGATATTGATCCGATCATCACTTGTCCATTGAATATTGAAGTGTATGCTACCAGTGCAGCGGGTGCTGTGGTAACGTTTACCGAACCTGTAGGCTCAGATAACTGTACTCCAACAACAGCACAAATAGCTGGTCTGCCAAATGGTTCTACATTCCCAATCGGAACCACTACCAATACCTTTGAGGTAAGCGACGAGTCAGGTAATACAGCAGATTGTTCTTTCGATGTAATTGTGAGTGGTGTGCTACCAAGCATTGTTTGTCCTGCAAATATTATTGTTGATAACGATGCAGGATTGTGTGAGGCAGTTGTCAGTTTTGCTGCTACCGAAACAGTTGGTATTCCAGCTTCAACAATAACTTATTCTCATGCTCCGGGAAGCAGTTTCCCAGTGGGTACAACTACAGTAACTGCTACGGCTACGAATCCAGTAGGAACATCCATCTGCACATTCGATATAACGGTAAATGATGTTGATTTACCAAGTATAACTTGCGCTGCGGACCAGACACAGACTGCCGATCCCGGCGAGTGCGATGCCGCTGTTATTGTTGTTGGTCCCGCTACCGATGACAACTGCACTGTGCTTTCTGTTGTGAATGATTACACTGGAACGGCCGATGCTTCGGATATCTATCCTGTTGGAACCACAACCGTAACATGGACAGTGACAGATATCCATAACAATTCGAATACCT
>CAYLZH010000019.1:0-16942 GCA_964388245.1 uncultured Bacteroidales bacterium | reverse complement strand
GAACGGCGGATGCTTCTGGTACCTATCCGGTAGGAACCACAACCGTAACATGGACTGTTACAGATATTCATAACAATTCTAATACCTGTACTCAGGATATCACGGTTACTGATGATGAAAATCCTACGATTGCTTGTGCACTGGATCAGACACAGACTGCCGATCCTGGAGTTTGTCAGGCTGCTGTAACTGTAATAGGTCCTGCTACCGATGATAACTGCGGTGTTTTGAGTTTAGTAAATGACTATAATGGTACTGCTGATGGTAGTGATGTATATCCGGTTGGAACATCAGTAATCACCTGGACAGTTACCGATATTTACAACCACACAAGTAGCTGTGAGCAATCTATAACCGTAACAGATGATGAGCTTCCATTATTGGATTGTGTTGCAGACCAGGTGCGTTGTTCAAATATCGTGGCTGATAATAGCTACCAGGTTGATGGGGCTGAATTCGACTTCAGCAATGAATGGGATAACTGCGGGGTAGCATCTGTCATAAACGATCAGAATGGTGCTTCGAGCTTAGCCGGACATGTATTTGTAACCGGTACTACATTAGTAACATGGACTGTTCAGGACGTAAATGGTAATTCGTATTCATGTTCATTTAATGTTACCATTAATCCATTACCTGTAGCTTCGATCGATGTAAGTTCTGCCGATGAATGGTGCAACGGTGTGACACTGACAGCTCAATCGTCAACATCTGATAACCTATGGTTCTGGTCTAATGGTGAAACTACACAATCCATCGATCTTACCATAGCAACGGCTCCTGCCGGGACCTACTCGGTAATAGCAACCGACCTGAATGGTTGTACATCGGATGCAGCTGCTGAGTACTATTTCGATCCTCAATCATTAAGCAGTTCTTATACGATTATTGGTTTCGAAGAAGTGCATTTGAAGCAGAAAAACTATGTTCAATCCGGATCGGTTGGTTTGACTGGTGTTGGCAAAGAGATCAAAATTGAGAAATATTCCGCAGTAAATGGACCAGGATCGTTCGTCATGGGCGATAACCTGAATATCCATAACCAGGCAATCGTAACCACAGCCATTTCAGACCCTGCTGTGGTTACCCTGCCAACGATGCATTATAACACTGAACCAGCCTACAGTGGAACAATAACGGTTTCACAATACTCAACAATCACAGTTAATGATAATAATATAGGCTTGAAGATCAAGAAGTATTCAGATGTTACTATTACAGGTAATGCATTTGGAAAAATTGAAATCGATAAGGGATGTACTGTAACCTTTACCAGTGCCGATATTGACATCAATGAACTAAAAGTTAAAAATGCATCAAGTAGCACACCTACTATCATAAAGTTTACTCAGGATGCCAAAGTGAGGGTATTCAAAGAGGTTAATATTCAGAAATATGTGATTGTGAACCCTGACAATTTCAATGTGGTATTCTATGTGGGTGAGGATCCAAATCCAACAACTCCTGGTCAAACCATTTCGGGTAATTTTGTCTACGCTTTCCGTGGTGATGACGAAAAAGATTTCTGGCGATATGATCCTGCTGTTGATGCATGGATTAGCTTGCAGGATGCTCCTGATGAGGTGAAAGTAGGCGGAGCCCTTGTGTATGGTGGAAATAATTACATCTATGCCTTCCGTGGCGATGACAACAATGATTTCTGGCGCTACGACATCCTGGCCAATTCATGGTCTGTCATGACCGATGCACCACAGGGTGTAAAAGATGGAGCCGGGTTGGTTTATACTGGTGGTAATTCCATTTACGCCTTACGAGGAGACGATAAAAAGGATTTCTGGAAATATGACATACCCAGCGATTCATGGTCATCATTGGCCAATGCACCACAAAAAGTTAAGGAAGGTGGATCGCTAACATATACTGGTGGCAATTACATCTACGCTTTCCGTGGAGATGATCAGGATGATTTCTGGAGATATGACATTTCTTCTAACTCATGGTCATCGATGGAAGATGCACCCAATAAAGTGAAAGTTGGTGGTGCACTTGCGTATGCCGGAGGCGATTACATCTATGGTTTCAGGGGCGATGATGAAGATGATTTCTGGAGATATAAGATATCAACCGATTCATGGACATCGATGGAAGATGCACCAGATGATGTTAAAGATGGAGCTTCTCTGGTGTACGATGGTGGAAACTCGATCTATGCAGTGAGAGGTAACGACGAGGATGATTTCTGGAGGTACGACATTCCAACAGATGAATGGACATCGAAGGAAAATGCTCCGGATGATGTAGAAGAAGGTGGAGCCTCGACTTACGCTCCCGGGGTGGCTGTTCCACCGAATAATTCCGGAGGTGGAAATAGTCTTGAAGAAGGCAAATTCGACGTCTATCCAAAGGGAACAACTATCAACGCAAGTGCTTATGTTCCGAATGGCGAAATAAAAGTACATGGAAGTGCATCAAGCTCCGAACCCGGACACATGAATGGTTTATTCATTGCTAACGAGGTTAGAGCAGAGGCTAAGTACACTTATTGGAACTGGAACTCATGTATTGCTGTTCCAACATTGTCAGCTGCAATAGGTCCAATGGGAGATGAATTAGAGGAGCGAATAATACAATCCTTGAAAGTAATTACTTATCCGAATCCATTCTCCGATAAATTAGCCATAGAGTTCGAGGCTACCCAATCGGGCCGCTATGTTGTTGAGTTGATTAACATAACAGGTCAGCAGATACAGCTTATCCAGGATTCCCATGTTGAGGAAGGAGAAATTCAGCGACATGTGTTCGATGGTAAATCATTAGCCGAAGGTATATATATAGTTCGTGTTGCTTCTGCCCATGTAGTAGTTACCTCAAAAGTTATTCATACTAAATAAAGCTTAATATTTGCATGTGAAATAGAAAGAGGCTGTCTGAAATAGGCAGCCTTTTTTATGTTGATTCAACTGGCGGTATTTTTTAGAAATTCAATGTGTATCAACAATATAATTCCATATCAACAACCACACTATCTTTCAATAATAAGCCCGGAATAAAAAGCATCTTTATCGCTCATCTCGGCGTTGTCGATAATTTTAGACTCCTTATTAACAGAAAGTTAACTTCGGATCAAAAATAATCTCCGCCTTGATTTGAGCGAAAATCTACCTTTTTTGACTCGACTCAATAATGATTTTTTTAGTAATCATATGATTTTTTGATATGCATTGAAATAGGTAAATCCCTTCCGGTAAATCATTAACATTAATCACTTTAATGTGTGAGGATGAGATTTGATTATCCATCGCTAATTGCTTTACTTTCTTTCCATGCAAATCGTAAATCGAAATCTGGTGCTCCGAATTTATATCCGTTAAATATTGCATGAAAATCTCATCCGTTGCCGGATTTGGGAAAAGTACAATAAGTCCTTCATCTTGACTTTGTTCACCTTGGTTTGTAATCAAGGTAGCCCAGGCAGATTGAAAAACAGTTTTTGTCGTGATATCCTGCAGCCAGACAACAACAGACAAATCTGAAAATTCTTCAACAGAATGTTCAATAGCATGGTTGATCTGATCGTTGGCACCCGAAGGCAATCGATATGAACCCTGGAATTCATAATTCTCGTCGAAGGTCAAGGTGCTGCCGGCAATGAGGTTTGTAACGATAGTTCCATTTGCATTTGGAAGCATTTTTTTCATGACAAATTCAAAATGAGTTTCGCCATTGGTTCCCACATTATTAAAGGTTTCGTTTTCGATTACTGCCATGAACAAACGGTACGAGCCGGCAATGAAATCTTTAGTAGGTGTTAACTCAACATGAACCTGAACGCTTTGACCTGAAACTGAATAATTGGCATCCATTTCAATAAATGAAGGAACCGCCTGTGAATTAGAAAAGCGCTGTGGCGAAAAAGAAAATGGCGAATAACCCACATCACCATTGACATGCATGTAAGGAACCCCTGAAATTCCATAGAAATTACTCTTTATTCCTCCCTCACTTGTATAATAAGGATCGCCGGCACCAGGCCAGTCCATCTGGTATTTTATGCAGGTCCATGTAGAAATATCAGTAGTATCTAAAACCGATTGGAGTTGTGCATTTCCACCGGCACAAGGGGCACAAGTTGATGATGTAAAAACTTCGAAAATTGGGATTCTTGGCACAGCAAGGGCTGCATCGTAAACAGTATATTCGAAACTTCTTGAATCATTTGTAGTAATCTGATCATCAAATCCATTTGGGAAAGCAGTCCACACCTTAAGCGCATGGTTGCCCAGACTTGCTGTTAAAGAATAGCTGTGTGTAACAAGGCTGTCAGTAGCAATCGAGACATTGGAGTAATTCATTAATACTGTATCGGCATTATCGACAGAATAGAAAATTTTATAAGAATTGATGGTTTCAATTCCAATATTCCTGAAGCCAATCATGAACTCTACATCCGTTGTATCAGGATGAAATTCAGCCATGATAATATATTCAAGATCGAGGTTATAAATAGAAAAGTTTTCCTCAGCATCATCATTTGTTGGAGATTCATCAATTCCTCCATTAGGCGAATCAGTCCACACTTTTACAGTATTGCCTCCTGCAACAGTAGAGATATCAATTGTATCAATGAAATTGTATAAATCGAACTGGTTCAATGATAAATTATTAATGTTGTACGCAATGGTATCGCCATCAACATCATAATTTATATTGAAGTTCTCGATAAGTGCGAATCCATTATTTTTTATACTTCCTTCCAGAATTACAGCTTCGTCGGCAGCCAGATATTCAATGTTTGTAAAGCCAAGATTGTCAAGATCTAAAGAATCAGATGCCGTTGTTGAAAGATCAAACCCAAAAATGGTTTCTCCTTTTATAGTTCCTCCAAGCGTTACGGTTCCGGGAATTAGATTTTCAGTAATGAATAGTCCCCCGCCAATATCACCGGGGTTGCAGATTATTCCTTCAAGGTTTTTCGAGATACCGGAAGGTAATTTTGTTGGGATATGGATTCTGGTTAAAGTTGTTGATTGATTAGCATTGGCATTAATTAACCATAAATAAGGTCCCCCCGGTGAATAATTATCCACTGCTGAGCCTGCAATATCGCTAAAAGCAAGGTTCGCATAGGGAATACTGTCCAGGAGATTGCCATTCATATCCATCAGAAAAATTCCTGTATTGGCACCCCCATACCATAGTCCACCGGCATTGTTATTTGCAGTTGGATCGTAACAAACATGAACTGCATTAAATGGAATACTTAAGGTGCCAAGGTTTGCAGGTGTGGCAGACTCCAAATCTAATTTATAAATTTCCGGCTGATTATAACAACTCGCATAGTAATACTGACCATCGGTGGTTAGCTCTCTCAAATACCAGACATTTGGAATTTGAAAACCATTTAATACCTGTGCACTTGTATCTAATTCCCAAAACAAATGTAAACCGGGAGCATACCCAAAATAACCGTCTGAGGAAGGTTCAATCCCGGCTATATTTGTATTTCCAAGCGACAGGTTAATCTGCAACAACCATGAGTTTTTCGATTTTTGTGATTTATTAGATGATAGCTGTCCAAAAAGGTTAAATGATATTCCTGTAATCAGAATATACAAAAGAATTTTTTTCATCTTTCTGAAGTTAATTATAATGTTCAAATGTATAACAGATATGATTTATAAATGATTTCCAACTAATTGCAAAAGGTATTAATACTGTTCTTTTTCATTCGGAAAGTCTTTCGACCTTACATCTGTAATATAGCTTTCGACTGCACCTTTAACTTCGGCGAAAAGATTATGGTAGCGGCGAAGGAAGCGGGGCGAAAATTCCTGGGTTATCCCTAACATATCATGTAACACAAGTACCTGTCCATCGACCCTAGGACCGGCACCAATTCCAATAGCTGGGATTTTAATCTCGCTGGCAACCTGTCCGGCAAGGGCTGCGGGAATCTTTTCAAGAACAACGGCAAAGCATCCTGTTTCTTCCAGGATATGGGCATCCTCGACTAATTTTTTTGCTTCTGTCTCTTCCCGTGCGCGTACTACATACGTTCCAAATTTATGAATTGATTGAGGGGTCAGTCCCAGGTGTCCCATGACAGGTATACCGGCCGATAAAATCCGTTCTATAGATTCTTTTATTTCCTGACCACCTTCCATTTTTACGGCATGTGCACCGGTTTCTTTCATTATCCGGATTGCTGATGACAGGGCTTCTTTTGAGTTGCCCTGGTAAGTGCCAAACGGAAGGTCAACAACAACGAGAGCCCTTTTTACAGCGCGTATAACTGAACTGGCATGGTAGATCATTTCGTTGAGTGTAATTGGCAAGGTTGAATCATAGCCGGCCATCACATTCGATGCCGAATCGCCAACAAGAATTACATCAATCCCCGCATTATCGAGTATTCTTGCCATGCTGTAATCGTAGGCTGTAAGCATTGCAATCTTTTCATTTCGGAGCTTCATCTCGTTCAGAACATGGGTTGTAACCTTTCGGACTTTATCGTGTATCGACATGTTTTCTTTTTTTTAATTCTTTAATATCTTTACATTTGCATGTTTTTCAAGTGCAAAATTGAATAAATTATTTAACCCGGACTAATTAAATGAAAAAAACTTCTCTGATCCTTATACTTCCGATGATGTTCCTAATGTCGGCATGCAGCACCGATTTCGATATTAATGCCGACTGGAAAGATATTGCCCTGGTTTATGGATTAATTGATCATACTAATAATACGCAAT
Organism: uncultured Bacteroidales bacterium; assembly: GCA_964388245.1. GTDB lineage: Bacteria > Bacteroidota > Bacteroidia > Bacteroidales > M50B96 > JAIOYV01. The sequence goes on along the minus strand of CAYLZH010000019.1, from coordinate 10,229 downwards.
ATATTAAACTTAATAAGGGTTTTTTAGGCAACGAAGATGCTTTTGTCATGGCACAGGAACCCGATTCACTTTTTTATCCTGAAGCCAGGGTTTTTCTCGAACCTTTGGACGATACATCACACATTTATGATAATTACGGCGATGTAATCAGAATTGAATTGGAAGAAACATTAGACCTTGAAAAAGATTCCGGCATATTTGCCTTCGATTACAACAAGATTTATTTCACTAACGAATCGCTCGATCCGCAATATAATTATCAACTGCTCATTCGCATTCCTGGTAAAGAGAAAATTACATCCACTACATCATTGATTGATGATCTGCATGTTGAGAAACCTGGTAATAATCTTATTCATAAGGTTGGCTTTGCCACCAGCGATGAATACATTTCATACAAAGCAATCTGGACCTCACATCCGATTGGTGAGTTATATGGATTGATGCTGCGGTGCCATTATCGGGAAATTACCATGGATGGTGAAACAGACAAATATGTTGACTGGTATCACCCAACTAAAAGAAAATTTCGTGATGATGAATCCATGGAGCTCGAAATCGAGGGCCTGGCATTCTATCAGTTTATAGCAGGACATATTGATCCGGGAATTATAGGCACAAAACGACTTTTCCTGGGTGTCGATTTCGTTTTTACGGTTGCCGGCGAGGAGCTTGCATCTTATATCGATGTTAATGGCCCTTCAGAAGGAATTGTACAGGAAAGACCATCATTTACAAATATTTCAAATGGCATAGGTGTGTTTTCATCACGCTACAGTAAAACCATCGAACTGGTTCAATTAAGCACCCTAACTACCGACATGTTATTCTGCGGAGAGTTAACCAAACACCTGCGCTTTGCCGATCAGTATGGTAATTATGACTGTCTAAATGCAAAATAAGTGAAACTGCTATTTATATCGTTGGCACCGGTTGTTGTAATTTCGTTTTACGTTTATATTCGCGATAAATACGACAAAGAACCGCTTTCGATTTTGATATCAGCACTTTTAGTTGGGGCATTAGCCAGTATCCCAATTCTTTTTATCGAAAGGCAAATTGAACAGCTAAGCACATTCTTTTCCGATCCTCTTTCGCTCGCTGCTTTTAATGCCTTTGCTGTTGCTGCTTTTTCCGAGGAATTGATAAAAATGCTGGCATTGTTTATCATTATTTGGAATAACAGAAACTTCAATGAGAAATTCGATGGTATTGTTTATGCGGTATTCATATCACTTGGTTTTGCTGCAATTGAGAATATCCTGTATGTGTTTAATCATGGCTACGATGTAGGTGTTGCCCGGGCTTTTACTGCGGTGCCCGCTCATGCTTTTTTTGGTATTACAATGGGATATTACTTTGGACTTGCCAGGTTTTATCCTGATAAAAGATACAGGTACCTTGCCGCATCGTTTACTCTGCCTTTTTTGTTTCATGGCATCTACGACTTTATTTTAATGTCGGAATACAATTATTACCTGTATTTTTTCATACCCTTTATTTTACTTCTTTTTTATTTGGGGATGAAACAGATGAAATCTTTATCGGAACAATCATTTTTCAGAAATGATGGAATTGGCAAACAGGATTCGAATATCCTTGGATTATAGAAATATAAAGATTCTCAAATATGGAAATTATTAAAAATATTCGGTTCTTAATTCTTGTTTTTTCCCTTCTGATTTCAGGAATAATTAATGCACAGGAAACAGACACAGGAAGTCATCATTATGAAGGTACTCTTGTATCAGAATTCCAGGAAGTTCTGGTCTGGCTCAGCATTTTTAATGCGAATACCGATTCAATGAAAGCAGTGATTAGTATTCCTGAACAAGGTGTTTTTGATAAAGATGTTGATACTGTATTTGTCGATCAGCAAAAGATATGGCTTAAAATCATGGCCTTTGTCTCGGAATACAGCGGGCAATTATCCACAGATAAAAAAAACATTAATGGCCACTGGAGCCAGGGTGGGGGAGACTACGAACTGAATTTTGTTGCATTAGAATCCAAGCCCAAAATAAACCGGCCCCAGGAGCCAAAGGAACCATATCCTTATCGTTCGGAGGAAGTTTTTTTTGACAATAAACCGGCAAATATAAAACTGGCCGGCACCCTCACTTTACCCGAAAATAGCTGGCAGGCACCAGCAGTAATCCTTGTGCCGGGCTCCGGACCACAGAATCGCAATTCCGAGCTCCTTGGTCATCAACCATTTCTGGTTCTATCAGATTATTTGACCAGAAAGGGCATCGCAGTTTTACGGTACGACGAACGCGGGATTGGAGAATCGGAAGGAAAATTATCTACGGCAACTACATTCGACCTGTCAGAGGATGTAATGGCTGCCTATGAATTCTTGCGAAATCATAAAGGGATCGATTCTGGAAATATTGGAATTATCGGTCATAGTGAAGGTGGGCTTATTGCACCTGTCGTGGCTGCCAAACTGAAAGATATTTCATTTATCGTAATGTTAGCCGGGCCGGGCACTTCGGGCGAACAGATTCTTTATCAACAAACAAGGCTTATTTTATTAGCCGAAGGTAAATCTGAAAATCAGATTAAAAAGGACATCCGCTTTAACTCAAAAATTTATGCTATTGCAAAAAGCGATGCAGGCTACAAGGAAGCCGTGGTTCTGATCAGAAAGATATATAAACGCAAAGGCAGGTTTATGACCCGGAAAATGAGGGAGAAATCACATCTCACCGAGACCTTTCGTGAAGCTACAATCAGACAGGTATTGACGCCATGGTTCAGAAATTTTCTGGTGATTGATCCGGCTGATTATCTAAAAAATGTACGATGTCCTGTGTTATCAGTAATCGGAAGCAAAGATCTACAGGTGCCTGCTGATCCGAATTTATGGGCAGTAGAAAAGATTTTATCGGAGGCAGGTAATAATCAGGTTGTAGTAAAAGAATTCGAAGGATTAAACCATTTGTTTCAGCATTGTGAAACCGGATCGCCCACAGAATATTTCAAATTAGAAGAAACATTCTCGGAAGAAGTCATGAAGTTTGTGACCAACTGGATATTAAATATAAAAGGAAAATAGCTTTCAGTTTCACTTAAAAGGAATTGGGATCCCGGAACAAAGTTCACCGACAACGATATTTATACGCTATCGTAAATTATGATCTTCCGTATTCAGAAGATTTTCAATTGTACCTGCCTCAATGTAGCTTGCTCCATGGTATATTCCAAAGTTTCCTGCTATTACAACGATTAAATCCTGATAATTTAAAATATTTTCATCCAACAAATGTAGGAGGCTATCCTTTAGAAATTCGTGCGACGTGTGTTGACGATTCATATACCTGGGAATTGCACCGTAGCTTAGCCCCAACTCACGCATGGTTCGTTTCGAATAGCAGATGGCAAAAATTGGTTTGTCGCCTCTGTATCCCGTAAGGTTTCTAATGGTGCGTCCTGTAATGGTATCGGCAAGAATAGCCCTGGCATTCAGGTTCGATGATGCCTCAACTGCAGCTTTTGTTAAAAATGCTGATACTTCACAATGTAATACAACAGGTTGAATGTCCAGAAATTTATCCTTACTTTTCTCAACTTCGGCAGCAATTTTTGCCATTGTAGCTAAAGCTTCAACTGGATATTTCCCAAAAGCGGTTTCGCCACTTAACATCAAGGCATCGGCCTGGTTAAAGACAGCTCCTGCAATATCGCTCACCTCAGCCCGTGTTGGCCTTGGATTATCGATCATAGAATGAAGCATCTGAGTGGCAATAATAACCGGTTTTCGGCGTGTAATACATTTCTTTATTAGTTTTTTCTGGATGCCGGGCGTTTTTTCGTAGGGGATTTCAACACTCAGGTCGCCACGGGCTACCATTACTCCATAGGCGTGGTCAAGTATTTCATCGATATTGTTGATGCCTTGCTGGTTTTCGATTTTAGCAATAATTTTTATTTCACTATTAGATTGATCTAATAATTGTTGAACAGCCAGTACATCCTCCTTGTGGCGAACAAAACTGTGGGCAATAAAATCAATATCCTGATCTATAGCAAATTGAATAAATTCCTTGTCTTTTAAGCTTACCGATGGCAGATCGAAATTTGTATTCGGAACATTAACACCTTTCCGGCTTTTCAACACAGCATCTGTTTCGAACCTGCAGAGCAATACATCGTCTTGTTTTTCGTTGACAGTGAGTATAATATACCCATCATCAATCAGTATCTGGCTGCCAGCATTAACATCCTTTGCGAAATCCGGGTAATTAACATAGATACAGTTTTTATCAGAAAGTCGGTTTAGCCCGCCTTTTATGTAAACTTTATCGCCTTTCTGAAATGATATTCCTGAACCACACTCACCGGTGCGTATCTCAGGGCCTTTAGTATCGATAAGGATGGCAATTTTATCCGATACCTGCCTGACCATTTTAATTACCTTCATTGCATCGGTGGTTGATTGATGGGCGCTGTTAAGCCTTACCACATTAAGCCCATTATCAAACAAAGCCTGGATAAATTCCTGAGTGCAATTTTTATCAGAGATGGTTGCTACAATTTTTGTTTTCTTCATAACACTATTCAAATAAAGAGCGAAAGATAATAGAAATGCTTAATGAACAAGTATGTTTTCTGAAACTTATTCTGTTGATTTCGTATTAAATATTGTAAAAATGTAAAGATTACTGATGCTTTATACAGAACTCTTATGAAATTTAAGAACCTGAAAATTGGCAGGCGTTTTGGGATGGGGTATGGCTATATGATTGTACTTACAACAATCATTGGAATTATCTACATTAATGAAATGGAGGTACTTACAAAAAGGAACCTTCAATTTTACGAACAGTCCTACAATCAGAAAATGAAGGTTGATCTGCTTCGGGAGTATATTCATGATATGCAACTGATAAAGAACAAACTTGTTTTTAGTATGACTGATACAAACATTGATTCATTGATATTTATATTAAAGGAAAAGCAAAAAAGTTTTATCGAAACAAGTGAATCGCTAACCTTGCCACCGGAGCTCGAGGGTGGTTATAAATCTGTTGATTCGTTATTTCAAAATCTCAGGATTGAGGATGCAAAACTTACAGGCAACATAAAAAGAGGTCGTCATAATCAGGCAAGGTCCATGTTTCATGCATCGGGGTTGGTCTATTACCTCAGCCTTCAGGCTAAGCTCCAGGATTTGTCCCATGATGTAGATATTTTGGCCGCCGATTTTTACCAGGGAATAAAAGACAGGCGCATACAAATGTGGATTATTATGGGATTACTTTTTGTGTTTGCCTTTATTACCAATATATGGCTTGCATTTGCAATAGTAAAAACCGTAACAAAACCCTTACAAGATTTTGTTGGCCGTGTAAAAGAGATAACACGTGGTAATCTCGAAGTTGAAATTGAAGGAGACGGAAAAGATGAGATTAGTATCCTTGCACAATCGTTTCGGGAAATGCAGGAAAACCTTCAGTATAAATCGAGAATTGCCAACCAGATTGCCCAGGGTAATTTCAATGAAAAAGTTACACTGATCTCCGACAGGGATAAGGTAGGTATGTCAATCAATCAGATTGTAGATAATTTTAGTGTGGTTGTGGACAGAGCAAATAAAATTGCTTCCGGCGATTTTAGTTCCGATGTAAAACCCCGATCAGGTAACGATGAGTTGGGTATGGCCATGCTAAATATGCTCAACAGTTTGAAAGAAGTTGTTCGGATTGCCAAGGTGGTTGCTAATGGCGATTATTCTGTTATGCTTAAGCCTAAATCGATAAACGATGATCTGAGTATTGCCCTTTCAGGAATGACATCGAGTTTGCGTGATATGAGCAGTGAAAACGAGCGACAGAACTGGATTAAAACAGGTGTCAATAGCCTGAACGAAATGATCAGGGGCGATATCGATGTTCAGGAATTAGCAAAAAACATAGTCACTTTTCTTTCGAAATATCTCAATATCCCGATTGGTGCAATGTACCTGGCGAACGACGATGGATCAGAATTTCATCTTACAGCAAGTTATGCTTTTACCCACCGGAAAGGAATGAATAATACGATAAAACCCGGTGAGGGAGTTGTTGGTCAGGCTGCCATCGAAAAAGAAATTATCTCTTTAACAAACGTTCCTGAAAATTATATACAGATTGGATCGGCATTGGGAAATGAAGTTCCACGGAATATTGTAGTTGTTCCCTTTGTGTTTAATGACGTTTTGTATGGCTTAATTGAGTTGGGAAGTTTTGCTGAGATGACAAGAACACAGCTTGAATTCCTGGAGGCAATTGCCGAAAATGTAGCTATTGCTCTGAATACTGCTAAAGCGCGTAAGCAAATGAAAATGTTGCTGCAGACAACTCAGGAACAGGCAAAAGAATTACAAAAACAACAAGCCGAGCTTAAACTGAAAAATGAAGTACTGAAAGAACAAACCCAGGCACTCAGGAAATCGGAGCAAAATTTACAGGCACAGCAGGAAGAGCTCAAAGTATCGAACGAAGAACTCGAAGAACAAACCAGTGCCCTGAAAAAATCGGAACAAAACCTGCAATCCCAACAGGAAGAGTTAAAGGTAATAAACGAAGAATTAGAAGAAAAAACCAAATCTCTCGAGCTACAGAAATCTGAAATCAGCAGGAAAAATGCCGATCTCGAAGAAGCAAGGCAACAAATTGAACATAAGGCAAAAGAGCTTGAGATTACAAGCAAGTACAAGTCTGAGTTCCTGGCCAATATGTCGCATGAACTGCGCACACCTTTAAATAGCCTGTTAATACTGTCACAGGACCTGGCTAATAATGTTAACAGTAATCTTGACAACAACGAGGTTGAATCGGCCGAAATTATCAACAAAAGTGGTCAGGATCTTTTAAACCTGATTAATGAGATTTTGGATCTATCGAAAATTGAATCGGGCAAGATGGAAATGCATTTCGAAGAAGTATCCATAAATGATTTGTTTGAGAAATCGAGACGAAATTTTAAACGGCTAATCGAGGAAAAAGGCTTGCTATTTAAAATTGAGATGAACGGTGATGTGCCAGACATGATCGTAACCGATTTTCAGCGACTCGATCAAATAATTAAAAATTTGTTATCCAATTCACTGAAATTTACCCATGAAGGCGAGATTATCCTTTCGTGCTCGAAACCTGCAGGGAATGTTGATCTGACAAACTCAGGTCTAAAAATTCATAATGCGCTGGCAATTTCTGTCAGGGATTCAGGGATCGGGATACCGGAATCTAAACAAAGGGAGATATTTGAAGCCTTTCAACAGGCCGATGGAAGTACCTCACGAAAGTTTGGCGGAACCGGCCTGGGATTGTCTATCTCGAAGGAGCTGGCAAAATTGCTTCACGGCGAACTACACCTCACAAGTGAAACAGGTAAAGGATCAGAATTTATTTTGTACATACCTGTTAACCTGGAAACATCAGGAAAATTAGCAGATAAAGAACCGGAATCAGAAAATGCTATTCCTGAAACCGATTTCCAGATTGAAAATAAAAGCCCTGATAATGGGATTAATACTAAGAAATACCAATCGATTTCTGATGACCGGAATAATATTGATATCAAAAAAAATACAATTCTGATTATTGAAGATGATCCGGTATTTGCCAGGACTTTATATAAACAGTGCCGCCAAAAGGGATTTAATAGTATTGCCACTGCAACCGGTGAAGAGGGTTTAAAATTGGCTGAAGAGTTTGATCCGGGTGCAATTATTCTTGATATCAAACTTCCCGGGATTGATGGCTATACAGTGCTCGAACGGTTAAAGGACAATTCTTCAACCCGACATATTCCGGTTCACATGATGTCGGGCTACGAAGAATCGATGGATGTTTACAAAATGGGAGCAATCGGTTACCTGACCAAACCGGTAGACTCGAAACAATTATCAGAATCGTTTGGCAAGATTGAATCCTACATGCAAAGGGATATTAAAAATCTGCTGCTTGTTGAAGATGATACTAACATTATCAAAAGTATTAAAAAACTAATTGGAGAAAATGATTTACGGATATCGGAGGCCGGCACAGGCTTCCAGGCTTTCGAATTATTAAAATCGGGTAATTACGATTGCATAGTCCTCGATTTGGGTTTACCTGATATGACTGGATTCGAATTGCTTGATAAACTGGAGAAAGAGCTAAAAAATCAAATACCCCCGGTTATTGTTTATACTGGCAGGGACCTTGACAAAGATGAGAATATCAGGCTTCAGCAATATACCAATACAATAATCCTGAAAGGGGTAAAATCGGAAGAACGACTGTTAGACGAAACAGCCTTGTTCCTTCACAGGATAGTTGCTGAAATGCCAAAAAATCAGCAACAAATAATTAAAAACCTGCACAATAAGGAAGAATTGTTCAAGAACAAAAATATACTGATTGTGGACGATGACATGCGCAATGTATTTGCCCTTTCCAAAATTCTTGAAGCGAAAGGAATGCAAATAACAAAGGCAGTAAATGGGAAAATGGCACTCGACATTATTCAACAAAACGGAAGCTTCGACCTGGTGCTAATGGATATTATGATGCCGGTTATGGATGGCTATATTGCCATGAATAAAATAAGGGAAATTACCAGGTTCCAAAGTTTGCCAATAATCGCGCTTACAGCAAAGGCAATGAAAAACGATCGCGAAAAATGTATTGCAGCAGGGGCCAGCGATTATCTTACTAAACCGGTAAATATGGATAAATTACTTTCTTTGATGAGAGTTTGGCTTTATAAATAATGTGACTGTGAAAACTCAATTATTATGAAAATCGCAAAGTTCAAAGAACCAAACATATGGAATTTGAATCATGTATTTAGAGTTTTCTTGTCGACACCAAATAGGACCTGTTAATGTATAAAGAAATATGTATCTTTAATTAAAACTTGTCAAAATGACAATTGATAGTCAAAGAAACGATACAAAACCAAAGATTCTTATAGTTGATGATAAGATTGAAAACCTGATAAGCCTGGAGAAACTTCTTCGGCAGTTTGATGTCGAATTTGTGCGGGCACTTTCGGGAAACGAGGCAATCGTAAATACCTTTCTTCATGAATTTGCGCTTGCAATTATCGATGTACAAATGCCTGACATGGATGGCTACGAGACTGTTGAAATGATGCGACAGGAAGAACGGACCATGTATTTGCCGGTTATTTTTGTATCGGCAATTTATAAAGATGATTTCTATGTGATAAAAGGCATTGAAACCGGGGCAGTAGATTTTATTTCAAAACCCATTGTGCCTGAAATTATGCGTGGAAAAGTTCGTGTATTCATCAATATGTATAATCAGAAAAAAGAGCTCGAGAAAATTAATGTCGAGTTGCAGATTGCCAAAGAAAAAGCTGAAGCATCGACCCATACCAAATCACTGTTTTTGGCAAGCATGTCGCATGAAATCCGAACTCCGATGAATGGAATAATCGGAATGACAGAAATTCTGAAAGGAACTTCACTTACTGATGATCAAAAAGAGTATGTGAATATTATTGGTTTATCGTCGAATAATCTGCTTACCATCATCAATGATATATTAGATTTCTCGAAAATTGAATCCGGACAAATAGATTTGGAAACAATAAGTTTCGATCTGAAAAAAGAGATTGAAGAAATAATAAAATTACTCAAACTAAAAGCAGATGAGAAACGACTCGAATTAAAATTAGGCATTGATCCCGATGTGCCTGTGTTTTTAAAAGGCGATCCGGTAAGGCTAAAGCAAATTATTATTAACCTGATAAATAATGCAATAAAGTTCACTGAATCAGGTAGCGTTGAGTTGCACATCAGTAAAATTCTGGATGAAGGTACCTTATGCAAACTGAAAATTCAGATTATTGATACAGGTATTGGAATTTCCGACGAAGGAAAGAAAAGGCTGTTCAAAGCGTTTTCACAATCCGATGTAACAATAACCCGCAAATATGGCGGGACAGGGCTGGGATTGGCAATTTCGAAAAATTTGTCAAAACTCATGAACGGCGAGATTGGGGTTGAAAGTACCGAAGGAAAAGGTTCGAAATTTTGGTTTACTGCCGAATTCGAAAAAAGCGAGGGAATTAAACAGGAGATCGAAAAAACAATTAGTTCTTCAGGCAGAAAATCAGGAAAACTAAAGATCCTTCTTGCCGAAGATAACCCGATAAATCAAAAGGTAGCAATTTTTAATATTGAGAAACTGGGCCATAACATTGATGTAGCTGTTAATGGTAAGAATGCT
>CAYLZH010000018.1:26969-29383 GCA_964388245.1 uncultured Bacteroidales bacterium | reverse complement strand
TATCACAACCCTGACACACAATGCCTTACAGTTGAAAATAGCCAAGTTGGGCTAAAACAGATGAAAAATGTGGAGCGTGATTTGAACCTGGACATTTGTCCTATCCTTTCAATAGAAATGTGACCTTTAGTTTGGTCCACAAGAAGTTGCCGGGCGGCTCTTTTATGGAACTCGTTGATGTATTTGTTGAAGTTTTTGTGGAAATACTTATTGCTGAGCTTCGACAGGTAGCCCGGTTTGTATCGAGTTTTTGGCTTATATCGTCGAGTTCATATTTCGTATCGATTAAAACAAGAGTTGTTCGATAGAATCTTATGTATGTGAAATTACCTGAAGTAATTTATTGTTTTCAGCCTCGAGCCGTGCTGAGTCGATTGGCTGAGCCTGGCTGATGTTAATGCCCAAAATAATCATTAAACCAATAAAGCAAGTCATGAATATCAAAGTATAATAAATTACTGTTTAGTAAAGAATATTCAATCTAAAACTATGTATAATATTGGGAAAAACCTTCAATATTTTCGAATATATGAAGAAACCAGAGAATTCATATTGCAAATAAATTATTGCAAAATTAAATCCATCAGTCGACTTAATGTTACCCGGTTATAGCCAGGATAAGACCTCCTCATTTTATACGGTTTCCTCTTCCCGGGACTTCCGGTTTTTCCAGAGCCCATAGCCAGTGGCCAGACCGATAAAAATTGCCATTCCGCCTTCAATAGGAGCTCCGCCACCTGGCGGGTCCTGGTCGCCATTACCACCAACGGGTGGAGGAGGGGGCGGATCGTACGATAAAACAGGTAATGATGTCAATAACAAAAAGATGAATAGAAAGGCTGCCGGTATTATTTTCTTTATGTTTTTCATAGTAGTTGAAATTAGAATAATGGATTTTAAGTCTTTATATTTGATCATCGCCGTATTATTTCAAAATTACTTTTTGTGTAACTACACTTGAACCGCTGATGAAACTTACAAGATATACCCCTGAAGCATAATTCGCCGGTATTGTGATGTGCGAATGAGCTTCCAATGAGACATCCAGAATATTCATTAATTGTCCGGTAGGACTGAAAAATTTTAAAAATCCTTCCTGTATATGGATACTCAGATTCTGAAGGTAAATTAAATCTCCATCAGAAATAATTGTAATGGATTTGTCATTTTCTGAGGCATTGTCCATATCGGTAATAATTCCGCCAAAATGAAGCATGAACCTGTCTTCAATACTTGTAGCCTGGGTTATCGGGAACGAATAGCTTGAGTTAAGGTTTAGATTTACAAAAACATTTTCAAGTTTATCTTCGAGCAATACTTCCTGATATGGCAGGTTATTCATTTGTATATTTCCAAATTGGTATACGCCCGGCTGATTGGCATCGAGCCCCAGGTACACCTGATGGTTTACTGCAACTGGCAAACTTTGAATGTTGTAATCGCCACCATCATCATCAACCAATAAAGAGTACAGGGCTAAATTCGGATTGCCTTTTAGTTTTCGGGCATCATAACCGGGGTCGAGCCCCTTTGTGGTTCCGGGAATAAAAGCAATTCCGGTTTCATTATAATCGTTTTGCGGACCAGTTATCCCAATGGAAATCCTTGCCGTTCCGTTTCCTGTTTTGTAATATGTTGATGCGCCATGTTTTTGAACTGTTGTATTAAATGCAAATTGTGAATTATCAGCAGATGCCTTAACAAAAAATCCCTGGGCCGGGGCTAAAAACTCAGACGGGCTTGCCTGGTTTGTAGCAGTATAGTCGCTGCCGTTCCAACGGTATATTGCCACGTATGCAGCATCCAGTACTGCAATATTATCGTTAAGTAAATTATTGGTGGCATCGGCCGAATTGTTTATTGCAAGTGTGGCAGGATATGGATTGCCAACCATGTTCCAGCCATTGTTTGCCTGACTCCCTTCTTTTTCAAGAGTAAAAGTTTGATTATCATAGTTTAATACGCCTGAGAAGTTTTTTGTGTAAATCGCATCACTATTTGCGTAAGCATATCCTTTGGATTCCTCGAACTGGGTTTCGAAGCTTACATTCAGGTTGCCGGTCCCATCTTTTATATTACGCCACAGATTTGCCGGCTCATCGAACTTATAAAAATCGACTGTTGCCGGCAATGGGTTCGACGAAGTGTTTACAAACTCTGTGCTTATGTCCTGATTGTTTACCGGAGACGAAATGTAGTGATAATCAGTTTGTGTGAGATAACATTCTACGGTGGCATTCACCAGATCGGAAGGTTGGATCAGTGATGCTGAGCCGGAAGAAGTGGCCTCTAAAACCAATCCGGTATTTCCATTATTATTGATCAATGAATTACTAACAGTAAGCGATTTTGTAGGATCAATTGATAACACACTCCCTGATTCAATCAGCATGGAATGTGTTTCAGCGGCTACA
>CAYLZH010000018.1:0-26959 GCA_964388245.1 uncultured Bacteroidales bacterium | reverse complement strand
CATTACTGATCCTCACCGAATAGGTACTTGTTGGAACGGTCGTACCATGCCAGTTGCCTGAAGTATTCCAATTTCCCGACGCCGAAGACTGGATAATGTTGGAGGTAAAATTAAGGCTGTAGTTACTACCACTATTATTCCAATAAATCTGATTATCGCAATCCACACCATTTGTAGCAGCTGAATAATATACCTCAATGATCCATGTGCCCGGAGAGGTAGCTGATGCCAACAGATCAATATCACTCGATGCTGATGCCCATCTTTGATTATTACCCCCCAAATCACTATCCCAGGGGAGATTAACATTTGAGAACGATGGGGCAGTCTCACCCTGCTTGTAAATTCTGTAATGCAATGTGACCGAAGTAATATCGCTGCCATTGTTTTTCCAAACAAAACCTTCTCCTCCAATTAACTTCCAGGTGTCATTTACATGTTTCGATCCGTAGTTAACACCTTCAATTTCAGTATCAGCCCGTTTCCATTCCTGTCCGCTTCCAAAATCGAATACCACTTTATTGTACCTGTTGTTTCCCGCATCCTGGTAGAAACCTGCGCCTGGATAAACTGTAAAGAAAACAAACTGAATAATCCCAAGTAAAACAATCTTTTTCATGTGCTAATATTTTAATTTTTCAATGATCACTTTGTCAACCGCAAAACGCGGGATAATCATTTAGAAAGAAAAAATCAATGATCCTTGTTTCAATAATGATTATTTCATATCATCCAAAATATTTGCACCGAATTTAGCTTAAAAGGCTCAGAAAACAAAGGTTTTAGTAAAAAAATAATCGATTGCGACATAATCTTTTCATAAAAAGCTGATAAAAATATCGGTAAAGGATTTTACATTATGTTAGAAATTGGAAACAAAAGAATTGGGGCGAATATGCAATACCCAAGACGGGAAAGCTGCACAAAAAAAATAATCAACTTTTTGGAATTTCCGAATAGGAATAAATCTCAGGATCAGATACCGAAGAAAATTTCCAGCACCTCAAGATAATATTTTACCGGATTTAATCGTGTACCCAATTAAGATTTAACCATGAATTATTTGTAGAGTCTGTGTATATTTACATAAAATAATTTCACGCATTGTTTCAATAAACTTATAAAAATGAATTTCAGAATCCAACTTATAAGATACGGTATCGTTTTAATCATCACATTAATACATGTTTGTCTTTTTGCTCAGGAGAAAAATAGTAATATCCTGAAAGGAAATAATCATGTTGGTGATACGCATACCTTTACAAAACAAACTTTTATAAGTCCCACAGGAGAATCCATCTCTGTGGAAGAAGTCATATGCGGATTGTCCGATGGTCAGGGAAATTTTCTTGCACAATGGAATTTTGGCCTGAATGTGATCAACACCTATTGTCCCGATCAGGATTTTTCTGTCGGCATTAATACCAAACAACCCTTGCAAGCCCTTGATGTAAGGGGAAATCAGTATTTAACAGGAAAGCTTGGTATCGGTACTTCAAATCCCCAGTTCTACATCGATGTGGTATCACAAAGTAAAAACTATGATTTACTTCGATTGAAGAACGCCTATGGCACACAGGTCCTAATAAACCGGCATGGGAAGGTTTTCGCAAAAGAGGTTGAAGTTACACTCTCGGGCCCATTAGGCGATTTTGTTTTTGAAGATGATTATGAGTTAAGATCGCTCCATGAACTGGAACAATTTGTTAAAAGCAATAAACATTTGCCCGGTATACCCTCGGAACAAACGGTGAAGGAAAACGGACTTAACCTTGGGGAAATGGATGCTCTTTTACTGCAAAAAATCGAAGAACTATCTCTTTATGTAATCGAACTTAATAAAAAGATTAAAGCTCAGGAAAAGGTAATTCAGGATATGAAGAACAGCAGTGAAAATGAATAACTCTATCGTCATGTTCTATGTGAAATCAATGCACGCCGTGAAACGACAGATGAAGAAATACTTAGCCGCCATAATGATTGCTTTTCTTTTTATTCCATCCGAAGCAATATGTCAAACTCTCGAGCAAAACCTTCAAAAGTATTGGTACTACAGAGACCGGCTTAAAACCCAATTCATGGTGGTTGATAATAATAATGCACAGGGAACGAATATTCCTGCTACACGGCGGTTTGAGCAAAATGGCCAAACCATTTTAAGATGGGGCGATGCTGAGGGACATTTGGGAATGTACATTGCTGTATTAGCTACAGAGTATAAATTGCTGAAAGACAATCATCAAAAATATGACGAAACCCTTCAGGAATTAAATAATGCTATGCAGGCTTTCGAACGCCTGGATGAATTTGCCGAATATTGGTGGCGCGATCCACATGTACAAATACTGCCATACGACATCAATGGTTTTTTTATCAGGGATGATGTTGGGAGTAATCCGTCGCATGATAATTTTTTACTGAACCATCCAAAATCCAAACTGGCTCAAAACGGCATTACTAAAATAGAATCGGATTTTATTAGCGGAGATGACGGAGGCCGGCCCTGCGAGATGAGCCAGGATCAGGTTTGGTTGATCCTGCCCGGTCTGGCCCTTGTTGAGACCCTGGTGGATGAACCATCACTGATTCTGTTTGATGCGCTGGGCGATAGTGTTACTTTTAGAGAATGGACCAGAAAAATTACACACCGGATGATAAGTTATATTCAGGGAACACAATGTCAGGCAATCTGGCAAATAATAAATCCCACAACACTGAATCCGGTCAGGAGGGGCGATATGCTTGATGAATCGTTCTTAATGTATAATACACGGCATTCCTATGGTTTTGCATCAGCGGGCGATCAAATTACCAGGCTACTGGGATACGAATCGCTGCATTATGATGGTTCGGAACATCCCGACAGGCGATCGCAGTATTTTACACTTGCCAGTGCAACAGGATGTGAAATTCCGTTTTGGCTGGGTTATCTTGGAGTACCTGATCCGCGCCATGCATCCTATTCTTTTCGAACGCTAATGACCATTGAAGGATCGGAAGCTCCCGTTACCGAACCGATACCCTGTTGGACAGATGACAGATACGATTATTTTACATGGCTGCAAACAATGTATGCTTTAACAGAATACCATGAACACTTAGCCCTTATATACGGGATGCTTCATAAGTTTCCGGTCGATCCGGTATCGGAAAAACCGGTAATAAATCATCAGGATAAAAAGTGGTATAACATTTACAAAAACTTGCTTGATTCGGCACCGGAATGTGGCCCGTATAATTTCGATGCAATTGCTTCTAATAACTGGCCACACTTTGAATGGTCATCGTACAACCGCCTGATTTGGCCGCAACGGATTGGTGATTCGAGTGGAAAAATCGGATTCTACAACGGCCTCGACTATATGCTTTTGCATAACCTTTTTTGTCTGGCGTATGAGAACTTTCATAAAGAGGTAAGGCTTGAGGAAAATTCCCCAGTTATACGTTCGACCGATATTACTTCTGTGAATGAAATAGAACCAGGTCATTCAGTTTCATTTATTGCCGACCGACGGGTATCGCTAAAGCCGGGTTTTCATGCAAGCCGGGGGGCAGAATTTAAAGCATCAATCGATTCACAAAGAAATTTCAGCTATCGCAAACTTGAATATCGGCCAATGTGTAATTTCGATCAACCACAGCCGGCAAAAATGCAATCACAAAATGCAACCGAATTTCATTTAAAAAAGGCTATACACAATCAAACCAGGATTGATTGGCATGAATCAGTTAAAAGTGATTTACATGTTTTCCCAAATCCCAGCACGGGACAGTTTAATATTTATTGCGCCAATCCGGAAGGTTGGATATCAGAAATAAAAATTCGAAATTCAATCGGGCAAACTATATTTACAAAATCAGGAATTGTTCAAAATCCAATGACAATCAACCTGGATGGTCATTCTGCAGGGATATACCTTATCGAATTATCATTTTCTGATTTTTCTGTTTATAAAAAAGTTGTAGTTAGGTAATCAATATCCATCTTGTCGTATGGAATATTTCAGTACTTAATATAGTCTTATTAAGAATCGTTCTATAAACTGTCTTCATTTTTTTCATTCAAACAGATAAAGCTATTTTCGCACCCGAATTAATCGCGGAGAAATTTTAAAGATATGATTATGGAAACGAAAGAATTAATGAAAGGAGGAGAGTTTCTTGTAAAAGAAACCAAGGCAAACGACATCTTTATTCCCGAAGAATTTGATGAAGAACAATCGATGATTGTCGACACTTGTTACGATTTTTTAAAGCAGGATGTGTATCCGAAATTTGAAGCCATCGATAAACATGAAAAAGGTTTGATGAAAAGCCTTTTAGCCAAAGCAGGCGAATTAGGCTTATTGGGTATTGCCATTCCCGAAGAGCTTGGTGGTTACGAGCAATCGTACCTGACAACTATGCGTGCAAACGAAGCCATTGGTTCGGCACATTCTTACTCGGTTGCCTTTATGGCCCACACCGGAATTGGTACGCTGCCTATTTTGTATTATGGTACAGATGAACAAAAAGAGCAATATATTCCAGACCTGGCAACCGGTGATAGAGCAGCAGCTTACTGTCTTACGGAACCCGATGCCGGATCCGATGCGAATGCAGGACGGTCAAAAGCAGTATTGTCCGATGATGGGAAACACTATATTCTGAACGGTCAGAAAATGTGGATCACCAATGGTGGCTTTGCTGATGTATATACTGTTTTTGCGAAAATTGAAGACGACAGAATATTAAGTGCATTTATCGTAGAACGCGACTGGGAAGGAGTTGAGGTATCCGTCGAAGAAAACAAGATGGGGATTAAAGGTTCTTCCACTACACAAGTATTTTTTAACGATGTAAAGGTACCGGTTGAAAACCTGCTTGGTAAACGGGGCGAAGGATTTCGTATTGCAATCAATATTTTACATATTGGCCGTATTAAACTTGGCGCTACCGTACTTGGATCGTGCAAACGAACCATAAATAATTCGGTTCAGTATGCCAATGAACGTAAACAATTCGGACAACTTATTGCGAATTATGGCGCAATAAAACATAAACTCGCCGAACAGATAATTAAAACATGGGCTACCGAATCGGCAGTCTACCGTGCATCGGCCGATATTCAAAACCTGATTGAAAAATATGAATCGGAAGGAATGGAGCATGGCAAAGCAGTTATCCAGGCCAACGCCGATTTCCAGGTCGAATGCGCTATGTTAAAAGTCCTTGGTTCAGAATCGCTGGATTATATTGTGGATGAAGGAGTCCAGATTTTTGGTGGCATGGGTTTCTCTGCCGAGGCACCGGTCGACAGGGCTTATCGTGATTCAAGAATAAACAGGATATTCGAAGGAACCAACGAAATTAACCGTTTGTGGGCCTCCGATAATGCAATCAAAAAAGGTATGAAGGGTAGTGCTCCTTTAAAGACAGCTTGTGCTGATATCCTTGATAGCATAGATACTTTACCCGAAAAAGTTGAGTTCAAAGAGGATTACTACGAGAACAAAAAAGATGTAATTAACCGGATGAAAAAGGCCACACAATTGATAATTGGGGCTGCAAATCAAAAGTTCGGACGTAAGCTTTCTGCAGAACAGGAAGTCCTGTTTAATATTGCCGATATGATGATTGAAATCTATGCTGCCGAATCAACTGTCTTAAGGATCGAAAAACTCGAAGCTCAGAATGGTAGCGATTCAGTAAAATTGTTCAAGGATATTGCTGACGTCTATACATACGATATCGCAAATAATGTAACCAAATATGCCAAGGATGCTGTTTACTCCTTTGTTGATGAAGACGATCAGCAAAAATATCAGAAGGCGATTTGCTATTTAAGCCGTATTCAGGGAGTTAATGTAAAGGAAGCCCGTCGCCGTTTGGCCGACAAGTTGATCGACGACAATATGTATAAATTTTAATTTGTGAACTGATTTAGATAGTAGATATAGTTGAGAAAAAGGAGGACCGACACATTTCGGTTCTCCTTTTTTCTTGAGAAAATATTTATGATTATACTTTTAATGTTACATCCAATTGTTTGAAAATAATCTAAAACCTTTGTGCTTGTAAGAAAGGGATTGGGTAGGATAATTTAGGTTTGCTACTTTTATGACAACAGATGGTTCCCCGGGCGCAAAAAAGAAAGGCCGCCCGATATCGGGAGGCCTTTCATTATGAAAAAGAAATGAAATGCAACTTATTTAATAACCTGCATTGAGTTTGTTTTAGTTGAAGTTGATGTTTTTAGAGTATAGAAATAAACACCAGCCTCATACGATTCTGTTTGAATAAGCACCTTGTGTGTACCTGAAAGGATATTCTGGTTTACAGGCATTTCAATTAACTCTCCAATGGCATTGAATATGCTTAAGGTTACATGATCGTCCGAAGTTATATTAAATTCAATTTCGGTGTATCCTGAAGCCGGATTCGGATAGTTATGCAGAAGGTTACCCTCAATGCTAACATTGGCAGCAACAGCAATAGCATCTTTATCAAAATACTCGTTTCCGGTTGTATAGCTATTAATTATCAGGTTTAGTAATTCATTACTCTGCTTGTCCCAAACTTTAAGAGCAAACGCTTCACCTGTCTGCATGGCTTCATGTTGGGGTGTCAATTCATCGTTGCCCCAGATTGCTATTGCCAGGTTTTGTCCTGAAAATACTGTACTTCCGCACAATTCACCTGCCTGGTTATAAACACCAATTTCACTTCCTGCAGAAGGTAAGGTTTCCCATGCCGAAACAGGAATTCCAAGTGTCATATTACTACCGGTGTTCAGGCTTTGGTTGAACCTTATCGGTTGTAAATAACTTTTGGTAGTCTGGCTAAGTGGCCCGTTGGCTGGGAAGGTATAGGTTTGAGCTGTGGATAAGTTTATCTGATAACCTTCGCCAGGCATCATATTTCCAATAGCATTTAGTGAATAAAGTGGCCAGTAAACCAATCCATCACCATTTTTCATCAATATTATTTCTGTAACGATTGAAGAGAACAATATTTCAACATTAGCTGGATCGGTACGCAGATATCCAATAATACTCCATCCGGCAGATATGTTAATTGGTGAAGTTTCAGGTACAACAGCAGTACCAATCACATCAACTGTTTGAGCAGTTACCAGATTGATTTGATATCCCTGTCCAATAGTCAGATCTCCGATTGCATTTAATCCGAACAATGGCCAGTAAACAACACCATCGCCATCTTTAACAATTGTAACCTGCGTTACAATATCACTAAATATACTATCGAGTGATGGTTCGAATGCATCAATATAAGTTGAGAATATGCTCCAACCTGCAACAATAGACATCGAATGCATATCATAAGCTACGGTTACATCGACAATATCAGCGGAATCACGTGGTTGAAGTTTGTATTCACCGAATGAATAATATACAACTCCGGTAACATCGTAAGAATGCGCCGAATCCGGAGTAAAGGCATAGAGGTAATCATCGGCAACACAAGGCCCGGTTCCATCGTTTAATTGCCATTCGCCATATCCAAGGTCAGGATCGGTACAAGTTGCAGCAGCTACCTGAACAAGTACTCCTTCGTATTCTTCCATTGTTGCCACATCGTTCGTCGAAACAACAGTAACAGGAGGCAGAACATTTCCGCTGCTATTCACTGTATAGCTATTGATGTTCTTCAATTCAGTAAGATTATAATATTCATCAACTTCAGCAATGAGTGTAAGATTATCACCTACGGCCGGGGCATTTAAATTATCATAAACATAGACACCATTCCATGCTCCTACAGCATCCTGAATGAAATAGCCATTGTATGCAGTTGCAGTAACAATTCCTGAAGTCTCAACCAACTGGCCGTCATAAGGAGAATCACCTGAAGGATCGGTTGTATACTGGATGTCGTAAATAGTAACAACCGGTGCAGGCTGTACATCGTTATACCAGTAGTCTATATCATTAATTCCATCCTGAACAGTGTATGATCTGTTTGGTCCGCCATATGGGAACTCGCATGTAAGGTCGCTCCAGCTACCGTTAATACGGAATTTAAATTCCCAGGTAGTACCAACAGCAATGCTATCGAAGGTAATTGAATATATCATATCACCATCAGGATCGGTAAGTGTATCACCACCTGCCCATCCATTCAAGGATCCGGCAATATCAACATAATCTGTTAATGGATCAAAATTACCGAGTGTTTGCTGATGACTCATGTTTACATTGAAAGTTACGTCGGCAATAGTGTCGAACACATGTGGGTGTGATCCGAGGTATTCCAGTGTATTATTTATCAGTACCTTCCATTCCGAATCGGTAGCATTGGTGCCAAAGGCGGCTGCCCAATCGGTATTTCCGGTTACAACTGTCGACTTACGAACAAGTGTGTGATCTTCGGTTGCATTGGCAACACCGGCTACAGCCCATCCATCGCCAGGATCATTATCAGGATCACCAAAAATATCAACAAAGATTGTGTCCGATCCTGATATTTTAACAATAGCGCGTGCATCGTCGCCATTATGATGTGCAACACTTGGGTAGGCAAGCATTTCATCAGTCATGGTAGTATCAAACAATGCCGGATCAATACCATCGGCAACAATAACCCAAACATCGCCATCGGCAATAGAAGCACCTGCAGGGAAGGTGTGGTAGTATGCCCAGCCACCACCATTTACAGCTTGTGCTATACGGTAATCATCGAGGCTTACTACTGCTCCTGTATTGTTATAAATTTCGAGCGCTTTATTATAGCTCGATCCTTCGATATACTCTGAGAAGAAAAGGTCGTTTGGTGGTGGAGGTTCCTCGTTACTGAACCATGCTGTAAAGACATCAACTCCTCCTCCGACAACAGTGTAGGTACGGTTTCCTGAGAAAGATTCCCAGTTAGTACCATTAATGCGGAATTTAAATTCTGCAACATCACCGGCAGTGAATCCGTCAACATACATTGAGTAGATGCCGTCACCATCGGTATCGTCCATGGCTCCTGATCCGCCCCAGCCATTAAAATTACCGGCCACATCGACAAAATCAGTTCCAACAACGAAATTACCCAATGTAATCTGATAGTTCATATTAACATTAAATTGAACGCTATCGCTTCCAGGGGCAGGAATTTCGTAGGATACCTGTCCTGTAACTGATCCGTCAGGATTTAAGGTGAACGATGGGTTTGGTCCGTCGATTAACCAAAGTCCGCTTGGTGAGCCATCGTTTTCAATTGCACCCCATTCCCAGGTACCTCCTGGAATACTCTTGAGAAGAGACCATGTATTGTCGCCTGCTGTTACATCGCCGTTTGTTCCGTCATCGTACATTTGATGCAGGACCCAACCGTCAAACGATCCTTTGAGTTCGATATCGAGATATGAGAAAGTACCGTCAATTACAGTAAACAACACATCGGAAGGAGGTGAAGCATCATTGTACCAATGATCAACAGTATTTGTGCCTGTAACAATAGTATACTGGCGATTTCCTACTGATTCCCAGTTACCTGAATTAATCCTGAATTTGTATTCGTACAAGTCACCAACAACAAGAGCGGGTATTACAACTGTATAGATGCTGTCGCCGTCAGGATCGAGCATTTCTGTGCCACCCCATGCATTGAATGAACCGGCAACATTGATTGTGTCATTTAAAGGATCAAAGTTTCCTAACGATGCCTGATAGCTCATATTAACATTGATGGTAAGGTCTTCAGTAACAATGAAACTATGTGGATGTGACCCCAGATAAGTGAATGTATTCTGATCCAATACAACCCACTCTGAGTTTGCAGCATCAGTACCGGCTGATACAGCCCAGTCTGTATTTCCAACAGTAACTGATGATTTACGAACGATTGTGTGGTTGTAGGTTCCGTTGGCAACGCCTGCAACTTCCCATCCCGATCCGGGATCATTATCCGGATCTCCAATGATATCGAGCCAGGTAGTATCAACACCATTAAAGTAAACTAAAGCCCTGGCGTCATCGCCACTGTGATGAACTGCGCTTGGGTATGATAAAACCTCATCGGCATCAGCATGATTAAAAAAAGATGTATCAGTTGAACTGTTTAACAGCACCCAAACATCGCCGGCAGCGAGTGTTGATCCTGCAGGGAAGTGATGGTAGTATGCCCAGCCTCCTCCATTAACAGCCTGTGCAATGGCATAGTTCTCGAGATTGACTGATGCACCGGTTCCATTATAAATTTCAAGTGCCTTATTGTTACTGCTTCCTTCGATATATTCCGAGAAGAATAAACCAGGTGTGGCTGGAGGTAAGTGGTTATTAAACCAATATTCAACATTGTCAGCGCCACCGCCAATAACAGTATAAGAACGGTTGTTTGCCATGGTTTCCCAATCGGTACCATTTTTACGGAATTTAAATTCAGCTACATCGGCAGGGGCAAAACCACCTATGGTAATAGAATAAATGCCATCGCCATCGGTATCGTCCATAGCACCGGATCCTCCAAAGCCGTTAAAGTTACCGGCCACATCTACAAAATCAAGCAACGGATCGAAATTCCCCAAAGTGATCTGATAGTTCATATTCACATTGAAAATTACGCTGTCGACACCAGGGGCGGGTATTTCATATTCTGTTTGTCCGATAACCGTTCCGTCAGTGTTTACAGTAAATGCCGGGTTTGATCCGTCAATTAACCATAGACCATATGGTGAACCATCGTTTTCGATAGCACCCCATTCCCATGAGCCTCCGGGAATGCTCATTAACAACGACCAGGTATTGTCGCCGGCAACAGCATCGCCATTGGTACCATCGTCGTACATTTGGTGCAATGTCCATCCATCGAACGATCCTTTCATTTCTATATCAACATAGCCCAGAGTTCCATCAACAATGGTGAATGTAACATCCTGTGGGCCGGCATTATCATCATACCAGTGGTCGACAACATTTGAGCCTACAACTACTGTGTAGAAGCGGTTCCCAACTGATTCCCAACTTGTGCCATTGATCCTGAATTTATATTCGAGAACGTCTCCAACATTGACACCGGTAATTTCTGCAGTCCAGATATTATCGCCATCGGTATCAGTCATAGTAGTACCACTTGGATTTCCCCAGTTGTTCATTGTTCCTGCAATATCAACAAAATCGGATAATGGATTGAAGTTCCCGAGTGTTGTTTGATAAGTCATGTTTACATTCATTGTAACTGTTGGAGGCACATCTTCATAAAGAAGAATTTTGTCGAATGCAATTTCTTCACTTCCTGAATTCATTTTCAGCCTTACACGTAAAACTACAGATGAGGCTGTAGAGTCGATGTCATATGAAAAAGTCTGAAAGGTGGAAGTAAGAATAGTACCAAGTGAATCGGAATATCCATCGAGGTTTGTATCTTCACGCATGTCGCCATTTGAACCATCGCCATTTACCCAGTCGTGTCCGTAAAATGCACCAAGGACTTCGAAGGTTCCTGAATTGTCCTTTTCATATTCAAAAATGATATAATCCCCATCATCATATTTTTCGGTTTGCGGCGCTGCAAGCATAATAGATGCCTTAATATCCGAATACCCTGTAAGGGACACAGCGCTTAAAGTTACTGTACATTCCCCGGGCATTCCATCAGCATCGGTATCTTCGGCACCGATGTAATAAGTACCGTCTTCACCATCAAGGGCTACCATTCCAAAATCACCATCCTGGCCCCACAAAAAGTAATCATGCCATCCGTCGGTCTGGAAAGCGGGAGTAACTGTGTAGTTCAGTAGTGAGTCTTCAAAGCTTTCGGTGTAAAATACATTTTGCCCAAAAGCGAAACCTGCTATCATTACGAAAGCGAGGAAACCAAATAGTTTTTTTGTTAAAATAGATTTCATCATAATCAATAGATTAGTTAAACAATATATTAATTTAAGAGTTATTCGACATAAGAAAATCAAAGCTGCAAAATTTGCAGCCATTCGCCATTAAGTATTTGTTAATTATTGCCAATAAATTATGCTCCCTTCGATCAATTTTGAACGAAGCAATTTAGCGAAAAGCATTTACTTTCACAAAAAATGTTTTAAACAGGAAAACTCAATAATAATCCCTTTACTGCTGATTTAATACAAACGTTTGCGGGAAATTATGCCGGTGAAACTCTTCGAAAGACCACATAGGATTTTCGGTAAAATATGAAGTGTGAATAATCAGAAAAAAGTGAACTTTTAATCTAAATCCAATTATATTTAGTAAAATGAAACCTCCATGACAGATTTATGACACACACGAGCATGATTATGCTATGGAGGTTCCATCTGGCCATTTAAAAATCATATTATAAAAAGATGAAAAATTATGAGTATCCAATCTTTCTGATATGTGATTTGTGGTTGATTTTAATTACCATTCCAAAATCATAATGGCTATTTTTGAACGCACAATAGGAATATACATAAACTCTATGAATTTAAAGGCAGGAGATGTTTCGATAAGACCATTCAGGGATTCGGATGTTAAAAGAATAGCCCAAATGGCGAACAATAAAAGAATCAGCAGGAACCTGAGGGATGCATTCCCACATCCATACACAGAAAATGATGCAAAAGAGTTTGTTAGCAAATGCCTAACATCAGAGCCAAATTTTGCTTATGCCATCTGTTTCGAAGGCGAGTATGCGGGAAATATTGGAATTGTGAAGGAGAAAGATGTTTACAGAAAATCAGCCGAAATAGGATATTTTATTGGCGAACCTTTCTGGAATAAGGGAATTGCCACTGAAGCAGTTCGGATGATATGTGATTATACTTTTGCCGAATATGACATTGTTCGTATCCATACCGGAGTTTTCGAGTTTAATAAGGCATCGTGCCGTGTATTGGAAAAATGTGGATTTCAGAAGGAAGGGATTTTCAGAAAATCAGTTTATAAAATGGACAAACTTTGGGACGAAATACGCTATGCGAAAATAAGATTGGAGTCTAAAGACTGAAGACTGTAGTTGGTAGCTTGAATACAAAATAATTATATGAAGAAAGAATTACAACAAACCTACAAAGAACGCGAAAAGCAAAACCAGGCAATAATTGAATCGCTTGAAGAAAAAAACTCGCGCTATTCCTGGGCCAGAGGATTGGTATTTGTTTCAGGTTTGATCCTGGTTATTTGGCTGGCGTATGTTTACTGGCCCTTCGCCATTTTTGTGTTTTTTATTGCTGCGTTGGTATTTGTCCGACTACTCAGAAAAAACATTAAATTAAAACAACAATTAGCATATCATCGTGAATTATTGAGGATTAATATAAACGAACAACAAGCCCTTATTTGGAAGTATAACGATTTTGAAAATGGAGAGGAGTATACAGTTGCAGATAAATCATTCCTTTTCGATCTGGATGTTTTTGGAGAAGGTAGTCTGTTTCAGTTTCTTAACCGTTCGGCTACGAAAAGTGGTGAACATGTCTTAGCTGATCTATTTATTCATCAGGAAAAAGATAAAGAAGAAATTGAATCCCGGCAGCTGTCGGTGGTTGAACTAATGCCAATGTTAGACTGGCGTCAGGATTTTCAGGCTGATGGAAAAATTAATAAGGAAACAATTAACGATTGGGATAACCTGAAAGACTGGCTTTTTGCCAACCAGTTTTTTCATTCATTGAAAGGAATTAAAACTTTTGTAAAGCTTGTACCTTATTTCAGTCTTTTGTTTATCGGGCTTGCAGCTATAAGCATCATACCATCAAGCTTACTGATTGTTTATATGCTTGCCACCTTATCGCTTGTTGGAGCACGACTGCTATATTTAAACAAGGAACACCAAAGGGTAAGTAAAATGTTGCCACTGGCCAGAAAATATGCTGTATTATTAAAAAAAATTGAGGATGCTGATTTCAAATGCACACGACTTGGTAAACATCAATATTCGTTAAGAAAGGAGAAAATTACAGCCAGTCAGAAAGTTGGTGAATTGGCATCATTGATCCATAGCCTCGATAACAGGAATAATATGATTATGGGTATCCTGCTAAATGCCTTCCTGCTTTGGGATTACAAATACATGTTGAAGCTTGAAAAGTGGAGGCTGCAAAACAAGGACAATTTCGATCACTGGGTTAGGGTTATTTCAGAATTTGATGCTTTCTCGAGCCTGGCCAATTTTGCATACAACAACCCTCATTTTGTCTTTCCTGATATCAGTGAAAATTTTCAGCTTGAAATGAAGGATACCGGACATCCTTTGATTCCTGATAATGTACGGATCAATAATGATCTTTCGGTCAGTAACAAAGCAAATTTCTTTATAATTACAGGGGCTAATATGGCCGGGAAAAGTACTTTTTTACGTACGGTTGGGGTTAACATGCTCCTGGCTTTGACAGGTGCACCGGTGTGCGCTTCATATTTTAAATTAAAACCGGTTGATGTGTATACAAGTATGCGAACCAGCGATTCGCTGCAGAAAAATGAAAGTTATTTCTTTGCCGAATTGAGCCGTCTTCAAACCCTGATCAATCGATTAAGAGAGGGAAAACAATTGTTTATCATCCTTGATGAAGTTCTTAAAGGAACAAACTCAAAGGATAAACGATTGGGATCATTCGCCCTGCTACGACAGCTTATCGGCCTTAAAACTACAGGAATAATAGCGACCCATGATGTATCGCTTGGCGATCTCGAAAAAGAATTTCCCGATAATGTTAGTAACCGGAGATTCGAAGTCGAAATAAACAATGATGAGCTGATATTCGATTATAAGTTAAAGGAAGGGATTAGCCAGAATCTGAATGCTACTTTTCTGATGAAGAAAATGGGGATAACTATATAGTTGCTATAAGAAATCTCCAAATAAATCGTAAAACTCAATTGCCAATAAATCAAATTGTTTTTAATTTATAATTTTGAACTTATTTGAGGTTTGGTATTTGTTTTTTATAGTTTTCTAATAGACAATATTAAGTGTGATTAGACAGGCTTCTGTCAAAACCGAATCTTTTGACATTAATTTTCAAATTTCATATCTCAAAATTGTTATACTTTTGTAAAAATTTGATCAGCCTCATAAACAGAATCGAAGGCAATAATCTGGATAACAAATGAAAAAAGAAAAGATATTAGTTGGAATAACTCAAGGCGATATTAATGGTATCGGATACGAAATAATTATTAAAACGCTGCTTGACAACAGGATTTTTGAAATGTGCACCCCCGTAGTTTATGGTTCACCTAAAATTGCTGCTTATCACCGGAAAGCACTAAACATCAATAATTTTAGCCTCAATATAATTAAGCACCCGTCAGAGGCAAATCATAAAAGGGCAAACATTATTAATTGTACCGGCGAAAACATCCGAGTTGAACTGGGAAAATCAACAACAATGGCCGGATCTGCCGCATTAAGTGCACTTGAACGAGCCACCGAAGATTTGCGCCAGGGAGTTATTCATGCGCTGGTTACTGCCCCAATTAATAAGCATAATATCCAGTCCGACAAGTTTGACTTTCCCGGACACACGGAATATCTTGAAAATAAATTTTCGGATAGTTCCTCACTGATGTTAATGGTGAGCGATGTTTTGAAAGTGGGTGTTGTTACAGGTCATCAGGCGCTGGGGGATGTTCCTGCCCTAATTACTAAAGACAGAATTTCTAAAAAAATACAATTACTAAACAAAAGTCTGATTGAGGATTTCGGTATTAGGAAACCACGTATCGCAGTATTTGGACTTAATCCACATGCCGGCGACAACGGGATTATCGGTAAAGAAGAAGAAGAAATTATCAGCCCGGCTATTGCTGAGGTAAAAAAATCCGGGATAATGGCCATGGGGCCTTTTCCTGCCGATGGGTTTTTCGGATCGGAAAGTGTAAGGAAGTTCGATGCGATATTGGCAATGTACCACGACCAGGGATTAGTTCCGTTCAAGGCCTTATCTTTCGACAACGGGGTGAATTTTACAGCAGGCTTATCCATTATCAGGACTTCGCCGGCACACGGAACAGCCTACGACCTTGCCGGAAAAAATCAGGCATCGATGAATTCGTTCAGGCAGGCCCTGTATCTGGCCATCGATATCCACAAGAAAAGGAAGGAGTTTGCCGAATTAAAATCGAATATTCTAAAACCTCAACGCGATATTCTTGACAAAATGGAGGCAAGCACTGAGCTGGCTGAATTAAGCGGCGATTAATCTGCTATCTGATTGAATATTCCTTTTGCTATTGAAAAACTTAAAGGCGGAAATTTTCCTATCATAAAACATAGGCGTATCCGAATGCCCAAATGTGGATGTTCATGGGGACATCAAGATTGTATTCATGCTCGAATGCATAAAATATCCTTAATGATGACGACACGTTTAGTTGGAAATTTGTACCACATGAAATGCGCCACTGATAATTCTTAAGCTGTTGCCGGTTTAGTTTTGTGAAAAGTTCAAATTTAGAAAAGGGTGAAAACCTGCTTCCGAAAATCTCATAATTGATGCGAAAACTATTTCGGCTGACAAGATTATTGGTGTTGACAATATTAACCTGGTTCAGGTCGGGGATGCCATATTGAAAGCCGGTTGCCAGTTTCAGATTAAACGATTTGTAGTTTTTCCTGAAGCTTAAACTAAGGTTTCCCCGGTGTTTAAATGAATAAATGTTTTCTGTTGTTCGCCTGATCCAGGGCCGGTAGCTGAGGCCAAGCGACCATCTCTTGTTTAATTTATATGATATTTTGGGTTCAATAAGCAGCCTGTCGAAACTCGAGAAATTGTTATTAAGCCTTTGCTCGATCTCGAATGAGCTGTTGATTTTCTTTCCGAATTTTTTTTCAAGCTTAAACCCTGCCCACAGTTTGGCATCATTTTGCTGACCATATCCTTGTAAACCGAATCCGCTAATCAGGAGAATAATTAGAAACAGATTTTTTAATTGAAGGGGATTAATCGTCATCGCCAGGATTTACTTCGTATTCGTTGGTTGTATTTATTTCATTGTCGGGTTCGTAGTAATAAATCCGGATACGGGCCGTATCGCGCAAAAAGTCGATCCGTCCAACTTCGATTCGGTTAATTTTCAGGCCGGTGCGCTGTTCGATATCTGCAATCAGTTCGTTTCGTTTTTCGGGCTTTATCAGATCAATCTTTTCATAGTCGATATTTTTTCGTGATTCGTGCTTCAGGTGCCATGTCTTTTCAAGAATAAAAGTAATCAGGAATAAAACCAGGTTGGCAAATAATAATTCGGCATAGGATATTTTATTGTTAGCAAGGGCATTAACAACAGAAACGCCAATCACTAAAAATAAATAGGTCATTTCTTTAATTGGGATTTGCTGTGTGCGGTAGCGAATTATTCCAAAAATGGCAAAAAGACCCAGCGCAAATCCAAGTTGTAGTTTCACATTGTCTAACAGGAAACAAAGCATAAAAACCACCACCGATATCAGGATATAGGTAAAAAGATAGTCTTTTCGTCGTGTAGCGTTGTAATATAAATGCTTAGCTATTAAGAATATAAAAATAAAATTGAAGACAAACCGGATAACTAACTCCCAAAAATCTTCTTTATCAAATAGTTCAATCCCAAAAATATACATGATCAGTTTTATTAATCGGTAATATTAAGTTTTTTCAGATTATGCAACCTTGGTTTAAAACGGTTGCTTTTAATTGAGGGCTCGAATAAGATTACTCCAAAACAATATTTGCTGAATCCCATCGGATATATTCTGCACGCTTTAATTGCCTGGTCGAATTCGTGATTTTTACTCCCTTGTTCTTTTTTAACTTCAACAATGCAAATGTTATCCAGATTTCTGGTGTTGTCCGATCCCGGATGCGAATAACGCAGGTCCCAGTCGATGGTCATTCGTTCCGGAATGTCTTTCTGAACCAGGGTTAATCGCTTAAAATTATTTCTGATAACCGGTACCAGGCCATCGGTGATAAACGGAGACCTGTTGGCAACGAAACCGGAATGTTTTGAATTGGAATCTTCAAGTTGAAGACTGGTTATGGCGATCCTTTTTTTATTGGTAATGCCCTTGTTGTTTTTCTTTTTTACTTCGAGGAAAAAAATTTCAGAGCTTATGTATTGTCTAGTCCTTACCTTATACCTGTTGCGTATTCCGTTATGGTGCATGTGGTACATATCGTAACCTGGTGTATCGTAATAAATGGTTTCGTACTCCTGAACCCGGGTTCCATTTATTTGAAGTACCTTATACTGATCACCTAGCATAGCCAGGAAATTGCCGAGTTTAGCGATGTTGAAAACGTATTTCGTATCGCTTCTTTTAAGAAAACCCAGGCCGTCCATTTCATCAAGTCCGACAGGCCGAAAAGCATTAATATGTTTATCGATATTAATCGAACTGATATTCATAGCTTCTTTTTTTGTATAACCTCCCGTCGGAGTCGTAATACTCCCGTTCAATTTTCAGGTTATCGCGAAATTTCGTAACAATTCTTTTTTCGATTTTACCCCGAAGGTCGTAATGGATTTCCTCGATCAGATTTCCGTTGTCGTCGTATTTATATTTCTCCCAAAGTTTGATTTCTCCTTTTCTGCTTGTTTCACGCAGTTCAATTAGGTTACCCTGTTGGTTATACGACTCTTCTTTGATTATAAACTTAGTATCGATGCCTTTATCAAGCCGTTGCTCGTAAGTTTTTATATTGGATATTCCTTTGTCAATTATCTTTGATTTTTTTTGTCCAAATGCCAAGCATGAAAATGTTGCTAATAAAATTATTAAGGCTAAATTCTTCATAATATGTAGTTTATTAGTAAATATTATACCTGATACCTATAATCGCTCAATATACATGTCGCCAAGGTCGATATCGTCGAAATCATTAATAATATCAACCTCCCTCGAAATTACTATATGTTCGGTGGCCCCTGAAATATCTTCTGAGTATAAAAAGACTTTGTAATGTCCTTTAATCAGATCGATAAAGGCAAAAGTGCCATCGAATTGAGTTCTTATCCTGTCATCATAAAAAACATGGTTTCCGTAGGTGATATAAATTTCATGTTCCTGCGCAAAAGATGTGTCTTTTACTGTTGTTGTGCCGTTGATGTAGTTTACTAAAAATACACGCCCCCTGATAATTGCTCCGCCATCGTCGTAATCGGCTGTATTAAGAACTGTTTGTTCGCCCAGGTCGATGGTTTCTTTTTTATCAAGATTGATTTCGAGTACAATTTCCTTGTTTTCACCATAGGCTGATAATGAGTCATCAGAATAATAAAACACCTGATAATTGCCAGGTTGGAGATAGTTGAATTCAAATTGCCCGTTGTAGTTGGTCGTAACATCGTCGCCAATTGTTTCATCGTTTCCAAAAATGATAAAAACATCTTTATCCCGGGCCGGCTGCTCATATAGGAGAAGACTAAAATCGTCGTTGTAAACTTTTTCGATGAGAGTACCTTTGATATGGGAGTTTCCTCCAAATCCTTCTTCTTTCTGGCACGATGGAAAAACCATGATGCTAAGGTATAATATGATAATTAACCGGAAATATTTTCGTGATCTTTCTATATTCATTTTTCAGAAATCATTTTTTTCGAATTACATGAAACAAAAATAAATAAAATATACATTGGTTTAATATACTGTATCTCAAAAGAGTTGACAAGAAAAGTGACAGGCCGGTGTTATGCCAATAAGGATAAACATTACCGGTCGATAACCATTTTTGCTGTCTTATTATTTAACTTTATTAGATATAATCCGGGTTTCCACATGCTTGTGTTAATGGTAATTGAATTTTCGATTTGGTTCTGATAGACTCGATTGCCAAGGCTCGAATAAATGTTTATCCTGCTTTGCTCATTATAAGGATTAATTATTTTTATCCAGTCAGTGGCAGGGTTCGGGTAAATCAGGAGTTCACTACTGGTACTTATAACATTTTCTATCGATGTTAAAGTATTGTTGCCATTAAATGTTGCCTCTTGCCATACGAAATTTCCCGTCCCGTTGGGTACCCTGGCAAATGCCTCATCGGTGCCATGCTGATCAAAATTTATCTGGTCGGCCAGTTCAATTGTTGGAGTTGTAAGATAAACTCCTTCGCCATCGGCCGATAATTTAAAGTTGGAGTGAAGCCCGGTTTGTTCTTCGTCATTATCGGTCCAAATTATAAGGTAACCATTTCCGTCAATTGTTGTTCCGGCAGGGATTTCCCATTTATCTAACTGCATTATATTATCAGAGAGGAAATAGCCGCTCAAATCTACAGGTACCGATGATTTATTATAGAGTTCGACCCAATCGTCATATTCACCATCCTGGTCGGCAACAACAGTTGTGTTTGAAGCCATTAGCTCGTTTATCACTACATCGCTGTTGCTTAAGGACGATATTCCTGTTTGATAAATGTAAACATCGTGTTCGGCACCTGCTGGAGAATAGGTCCTTGTACCAACTGTATTTGCCGATACTGCTTCGATATAAAACCTTACCCAGGTACCATAGTTTTGTGATGGGATTGTTACTCCGAAAATACTGTCGCCTGCTAATCCATCGTTGTGGTTTCCATCGTCAAACATTTCAAGTTTCTCGAATCGTCCCATAATTCCTGTCCCGAAATGCAGCCATGCCTTGTTTATCCCATAGCTGCCGGAGATATTTGCATTTACAATAATGCTCTCAGGACTAATTCCATCAGAATAAAACGCCACATTTGCAATATCGGGGCTTTCTATATTTACTGCAGGTGCATTACCGATAAATGCGTTTCGAATCGAAAAGAAACTTTTAATTTCATCGATATGATTTGTAAACTGGGTATAGTTGTAAATTTTCTTCGGATCGTTTTGTACATGAATGTCGATCAGGTCTTTGTACTCATCAACCTTTGCATTGGCCACCAAAGGATCGAATGATTCGGAAAGGATTGTGCGAACATGGGCAAGGTATCGCTGGCGTAATTCGGGTACTGCAAATAATTTGTTCTGCATGGCATAATCCGTGTTGGTTTCTTTGTAGAATATATTCCACTGATCTGCTTTGTTCTCATCAATAGAGCTGTTGCCATCGTATATCTGGGGGACTAACCTGTCGGTTGCTTCATCAAAATAGATGTAATAGTCCATTCCACCTTTATTTACATAACTATCCTGATCAGTAAAAAGAATTTCGTAAGCAAGATACCACAGTGCATTATCGATATCAAAAACCTTCGACAGTGAATCAACAAGGTTTGCTGATGGTGTATTATTGAGCAAATCACATGCTCTCACAAGGTCTTCCCAGGGATTGGGCTTGTAGGCCTTTTTAAGTGTATAATCTTCCTGATAATCGGTAGTGTCTGGGCCGTTATAGTTTAAAGTGGATGTTCCTGCGCCAAAATTGGGTCCGCCGGGTCCTCCACCTCCACTTGTTGTTCTTTCGCCTCTCCAACGGGTCGATTCTTTATCGAGGTACCATTCTTCGACATGTTCGCCATCTAATTGCTGGATGTTCGAATACAATCCCCAGTTTTCGCCGTTAATAAAAAGTGTTACAAAATTCCCTTTTGGGGCCGGTATATGATTGCGGCACATATTGAAATACACTACTTCTCTCATAAATGAAGGATCGTCATATCCGTTAATGAGGTTAAGGGTTTCGTAGCCATCAATATCCTGCCCGTCGATGATGTAATCGAGCGTAATGTTGAATGATTTCTTGTCGCCATTCACCTGCATGTACGAAGTTTGTCCACGGAACCGGACACCCACCGAATCGTATACATCGCCCTTGTATGTAAGTGTGGCCGGGATGTCGATCTTGTCTTCGAAATTGTTCTCAAGCTGTGTCCAGTAATTGCTTTGCGAAAATTCAAGATTAATGGTGTCGATTATAGTTTCGTCGAAAAAGCCTGTGCTAACCAGCCCTCCCCGGATTAGCCGGTCGCCATTGGGTGAAAAGTGGAATTCGTTGGGGAGTGATTGAGCGGCAACCGAGAATGCGCCGACAATAGCAAGTAAATTGATAAAAAGTCTTTTTGGTATATTCATAAGTTTATAATAAGTTTAATTCAATTATTGTTCAAGATTGAATGCCTGTTTTGACGATAAAGAAAAACAAAACCTTCATAATTTGATAGTGTCTATATAATATTTATTACATGATGCAGGAATAGTGCAATCGTTGCATGTTATTCTTTAGATATTTTTGAAACGTAACCGACACATTGAAGTTTTGTTTTTACAATGGATGCCAATTCAGGATCAATTGGAAGTTACTTTTCATGGGTAACTCCATTTTATCATTATGTTACCTGGGAAGGCATACGGATATGAGATCTGACGAAATGACGGGATATGTAAAATACCAGATAGCATCAGCCTACAAAACGTTAATAACAAATAGCCCCACTCAATTGAAGTAAGGCTATCCAAATGTTTTAATTCTTTATCAATTATTTATGCTCTTGCCCTGCGT
This sequence comes from uncultured Bacteroidales bacterium, assembly GCA_964388245.1. Lineage (GTDB taxonomy): Bacteria > Bacteroidota > Bacteroidia > Bacteroidales > M50B96 > JAIOYV01. The sequence goes on along the minus strand of CAYLZH010000018.1, from coordinate 4,591 downwards.
CTGCTTTTGCGCCACTGTGACCTTATTTGTGATGATTTTACAATAAGGTACATCGATGGAACCACAATTAAAGTCAGGAAGGTGGCAAAGGTGAGGCCGAAAATGATTGTCCAGGCCAGGGGATTCCAGAATGCTGCACTATCGCCACCGAAATAAATATTAGGATCGAGGTCGGCGAATAAGGTGGTAAAATTAATATTCATCCCAATAGCCAGAGGCATTAATCCCATAATGGTTGATGCAGCAGTAAGGACAACCGGTACCAATCGTGTTGCTCCTCCATCAACCAGATTTTGCCTGAGCTTACCACCACGATCGATCAGGATATCGGTATAATCGATCAGGATTATGGCATTTTTTACAACAATACCGGCTACTGCAATAATTCCCATTCCGGTCATTACTATTGAGATATCGATTTTAAGAATTACTGCTCCGAGCAGGATGCCTATAATACTGAATAGAATCTGGGTGATTATTATGATTGGTTTCGAAAGTGAATTAAACTGTGTAACTAATATCAGGAATATTAAGGCAATAGCAATGAACAATGCATTTCCGAGGAATGCCGATGTTTCTGCCATATCATCCTGTTCACCTGTAAATACAACCTCGTACCCTTCTTTTATTTTAAGCTTTTTCAGTTTCTTTTTTAGAGTTTGAACTATTTCGTTTGGGTTATATCCTGGTAATACGTTGGAACCAAGAGTAATTACCCGTTCATGGTTTCGCCTGATAATCCCACCATAGGTTGAAGTGTAATCGATGTCGGCTACAGCAGAAATAGGAATTTTCCGGGGGCCATTGTTTCCGCCTGGCAAAATAAGTTGAATGTTCATTAATGCATCCAGGTTATTTCTTATCGATTTGTCTAATCGAAGTTGAATGGGGTATTCATCTTCTTCTTCGCGGAATTTCGAAACTTCAAGGCCGTACAATGCTGTTCGCAGGGTCATGGCAATATAGCCGGTTGTAATACCCAGTTTGTTTGCTTTAACGCGGTCGATATTCACCGAGATTTCAGGTTTGTTAAGCTCCATGTCGGATTTGAGCTCTTCAATTCCAGGAACGCCCAGGTTATTGATAAATGTATGAACCTCTTCAGAAACATTAATTAGCTCATCGATATTGCTACCACGGCACTCAATGTTTATTGGCTTTCCGGTGGGTGGTCCCATGTTTTCCTTGTTGACAACAATCGTCGCAGCCGGGATTCCTTTTAATTCACGGCGCAAACGATCAAGGTAAATACTTGTTGACTCGCCAACCCTGAATTTGTATTCGACAAAGCCAATGGTGATTTTTGCAAGCTTGGGTTGCTGTGTATTTTCAAAGAAATTCTCGCCGGCACCCAATGCTACGTTTGAGATTACATATTCAACATCAGGATTTTTTTCGCCAATAATATCAAACACCCGGTCTTCAACAACAGTTGTAATAGAGTCGGTTACTTCGATATCGGTTCCTTCAGGCATGCTTATAAATACAAACAGCGTGTTAGGATCACCTTCGGGAAATAATACAACTTTAGGGGGATATTTTCCTGTTATAAAAAAGGTAAAGAACAACAGAAATACTGTGAAGATAACCACAAAATAAGGGCGCAAGCCTTTCAGTAAAAATAGTAATGTTGATTTATAACCCCTGATCATTGCGGGCATAAATGTTTTTTGGAACGATCGTATAAAATTTATCAGTACAAATTTCATCAATAAATATATCAGGAAAATAAAGGCAATCAGATTTCCCATTGTTGAAATGCCGGCTAAATGGAACAGGCCCGATAACACAATTGATACTACCGATACAATGAGTACTTCTTTTTTATTGATTTTTGCTTTGTCGAATCCACGATATTTCATGAATGAAACAGCAAATACCGGATTCATGACATAAGCTACAAACATTGAGGCTGCAAGAGTAAGAATTATTGTTACCGGAATAAAATACATGAATTTGCCCATTATTCCGGGCCAGAATGCCAATGGGATAAACGGGGCCATTGTTGTAAGAGTACCTGTAAATACGGGTAATGCCACTTCACCAACACCGCGTTTTGAGGCTGGGGCAATCGGAAGGTTTTTGGTTGTTGTAAAATGCCGGTAAATATTTTCAACAACCACAATTGAATTATCAACTACTATTCCCAGCACAAGGATAAAAGCCATAAGCACTACCATGTTCAGGGTAAATCCGATAACCGGAATAAAAATAAAGGCTATAAGCATTGATAGGGGTATGGCAACAGCCACAAACATGGCGTTGTCGACACCCATAAAAAACATAAGAACAAGCACCACGATCAGGAATCCAAGAATAATGGTATTGAACAGGTCCGAGACATTGTTTCTGGTCATTGTGCTTTGGTCACCGGTTGTTTGAATATGAAGGTTATCGGGTGTGGTTTTTTCAAAATCAGCAAGGATGTCTTTTATTTTATCGATTGCAACTATCAGGTTTTGACCACTTTTTTTAATTACATTGATAGTGATTACATCATGTCGTTGAAGGCGGGCAAAACTTTCGCGTTCTGCAAAATCATCCGAGATAGTTGCAATGTCTTTCAGGTATACACCATCGACTAACAGCAGTTCTTTAATATCCTCCACTTTTTTGAATTCACCGATTACTCGTAAGGTTCGCCTGATACCATCCTTGTCGACCTGCCCGCCCGACATGGTCATGTTTTCCTGTGCTACTGCATTTTGAATTTGCCCGAATGAGATACCTGCAGCCTGCATCTTGTACAAATCTACATTGATCTGAATTTCACGGTCGAGTGCACCTACAATATCAACCCGGGTAACTTCCTTCAGGCTTTCGATAAGATCTTCCAGTTCATCGGCATATTCTTTAATCTTTACCAATCCCAGGTCGCCTGAGAGGTTGATGTTTAGAATTGGTATCTCGGAAACATCGATGCGGGTTACATCAGGATCGGCGAGAATGTCGGCTGGTAAAGCTGATCTTGTTTTGTCAACTGCTTCTTTGACATCGGTGTAGGCTTTCTGGTCGTCGACACTGGTATCGAACTCAATAAAGATGGCGGAAAAGTCCTGGATCGATTTACTTGTCAGGTCTTTAATACCATTAATGCCCTTGAGCTCTTTCTCGATAGGTCGTGTTACAAGGTTCTCCATATCGGCAGGAGAGGTACCCGGATAGATTGTGGTGATGGAGTAAAACGGAAATACCACTTCGGGAAACTTTTCTTTAGGGGTTGAGTTATATGAACCAACCCCGGCCATTATCAGGATGAATGTCAGGATGTAGACAGTCATCTTATTATTAACCGCAAAGTCGGATAATTTAAATCTTTTTTCTTTCATAATTTTTCAATCTGTCTTCGAATTACACTAATTTGCCTGACTTAATTATTGAATTGCAATTGCTTCTCCATCGCCCAGATTTTGATAACCAAAGACAATTACCTTTTCACCGGCAACAAGACCATCAGAAATTTCAGTTCTTGTATCGGTATAATATCCTGTTTTTACATATCTTTTTTCTGACATAACCTCGCCATTGTTTTCAGTAGCGATGAATAAAAATTTATCTTTTCCGGTATATTGTACTACCTTAAGGGGCACTACCAGGCTGCTGTCGTTACTGTAATCCTGTATATCGAGAACAGCTATCATATTTGGTTTTATATCCTTATCGTTTTGAGGGATATTAACTTCGATGCTGAACGTACGGTTATCGGGATTGATTACATTCGACCGGGAAATAACTTTTTGTTTATAATGTCGGTCGAGGGCAGGGATATAAACATCAACAGGATCGCCTGTGCTGATATTGGTTATATATTTTTCTGATAGCGCAGCCTTTATTTTTAACTCTGAAACCTGAACCACTTTAAAAGTCCCGAAACCGGCAGCAGCCATTTGCCCTTCTTTTATCATAACATCGTCGATTTGTCCGGAGATGGGCGATTTTATTTTAGTCATTTCGTACTGTTCCATTACTGTGGCCAGTTTTTTATCCAATGATTCTTTTTGGTTTTTTGCCTGAAGATATTGGATTTCGCTTCCAATATTTTGCTTCCACAGGCGTTCTTGGCGCTCGAAAACAGTGGTGGCAAGTTCAATCCCGGTTTTTAGTTCTTCAATCGATCGTTCAAAAACTGCGGCATCCAAGCGGGCAAGAACCTGGTCTTTCCGAACCATGTCGCCTTTTTTCACAGCAATGGTTTTTACAACACCACTCGATTGTGCAGGAACGATTATGTCGTTATCAGATTCGACACTTCCCTGGATTTCGATGAAATGATTGAATTGCTCCGGGGATACTTTTTTCACATTCACATATTTAACCTTTACCGTTTGTTTGTTTACGGCAATGCCTCCTTCATCCTGAATTTCAATTTCCAACTGTTCAATCTGTGCAGTCAGGTTATCGCGTTGTTGTTTGAGTTTTTCAAGTTGTGTCTGCTTGTCGCCGGAGCTGCAAGCCATTAAAAATATTCCGGCTACTATTAGGATTTTTGTTTTCATATTATCATTGATTTTTGGATTCTTCATTTTTTCACGGAGCAACTTTGTGTAGCTCTGTGTAATAGCAAAAAGAGTTATACCACAGAGTTTCACAG
>CAYLZH010000017.1:0-31561 GCA_964388245.1 uncultured Bacteroidales bacterium | reverse complement strand
CCTTTTTGAACCTTAAAGATAGCAAGGTGTATTCCTATCAACAGAAAATTTTATTGAAAAAAAGTAGTAAATTCGCTGCCTGTTAAAATAAACCGTAAAGTACTTGAAAATGAAGCAATTTAAATTACTGAACAATATCGTCGGATGGATTTCATTCCTGATAGCTGCCGTTGTTTATATTATGACAATAGAACCCACGACAAGTTTTTGGGATTGCGGAGAGTTTATCACAACTGCCAATAAGCTTCAGGTAGGACACCCCCCGGGAGCACCAACATTTATGATATTGTCGAGGTTCTTTTCGTTGTTTGCAAGCGATGTTACATCAATTGCAAAGATGATCAATATTTTATCAGCGCTTTCGAGTGCCTTTACAATCATGTTCCTGTTCTGGACTATCACCCATATTGCCCGAAAAATAGTTACCCGTGGAAATGAATTCAACACCGGTGGATTAATCGCCGTATTAGGTAGCGGTTTTGTTGGTGCCATGGCGTATACCTTTTCCGATACATTCTGGTTTTCAGCAGTCGAGGCAGAAGTATATGCCAGTTCATCGTTGTTTACGGCTCTGGTATTTTGGGCAATTTTAAAATGGGAAGATGTTGCGATGAAACCCTATGCCAACCGTTGGATTATCCTTATTGCTTATCTGATGGGATTGTCGATTGGAGTTCACCTGTTAAACCTGTTGGCGATTCCTGCCATTGTGTTCGTTTATTATTTCAAAAAATATAAAGTCGATAGCAAAGGGATTATTTATGCACTATTGATTTCGGTTGTTCTGCTGGGTGGGATTATGTATGTAATTATCCCCTGGATTGTAGTAATTGCTTCAAAGTTCGAGTTGTTTTTTGTTAATGGTATTGGAATGCCCTATAACTCAGGAAACCTGATTTATATATTCCTGTTACTTGGTGCAATTGTTTTTGGATTGTATTACACCTATAAGAAGAAGAAATATTTACTGAACACTGCAATACTTGCAGTTACAGTGATAATAATCGGATATTCATCGTTTACCATGGTGGTTCTCCGATCCCTGGCCGATCCTCCAATGGATCAGAATAATCCTGAAACGGTATTTTCATTGTTATCTTACCTGAATCGTGAGCAATATGGCGACCGGCCGCTGGTAAAAGGCCAGTATTTTAATACGCCTCTCGACATGAAAAATCCGACCAACGAAGGGAAAAAGGTTTATATTCAAAAAGATGGCAAGTACATAGTGTCCGATTATAAGGAAACATATAATTACGATAGCAGGTTTACAACCCTGTTCCCAAGAATGTGGAGCAGTCAGCAAAACCATATTAAACAATACAAGAAATGGTCGAAATTCAAAGGCCGTCCAATCCGCACAACAAGTCGTTCAGGCGAACCTGAAACAATAAACAAACCCACTTTTTCTGAGAATTTACGTTTCCTTTTTGTGTATCAGATTGGCCATATGTACCTAAGGTATTTCATGTGGAACTTTGCTGGTCGCCAAAACGATATACAGGGCCATGGCGAAATTGATAAAGGAAACTGGATTTCAGGGCTCTCATTTATTGATGATTACCGACTTGGCCCACAAGACAAATTGCCCGATCATTTAAAAAATAATCTTGCCAACAACAGATATTACATGCTGCCCTTGTTACTTGGACTTATAGGTTTGTTTTTCCTGTATAAGCAAAATCAGAAAGATTTCTGGATTGTTACACTTCTTTTTGTATTTACCGGATTAGCCGTTGTATTTTATCTGAATCAGTACCCATTACAACCCCGTGAGCGAGACTATGCCTATGCCGGATCGTTTTATGCTTTTGCCATTTGGATAGGATTAGGTGTGCTTGCTCTATCGGAATGGATAAAAAAAATCGCACCTGCTGCAGTATCGGCTGGTTTAGCTACTATTGTCTCCCTTGTTTTGGTACCAGGAATTATGGCAAGCGAAAACTGGGACGATCACGATCGCTCGCACCGGTACACTGCACGGGATTTTGCCTACAATTACCTGAATTCCTGTGCCCCCAATGCAATCCTTTTCACCAATGGCGATAATGACACATTCCCCTTATGGTATGCTCAGGAGGTGGAGGGTATACGTACCGATATCAGAGTTTGTAACCTGAGTTACCTGAGTACAGACTGGTATATCGATCAAATGAAGCGAAAAGCCTACGATTCCGATCCTGTGCCATTTTCAATGACACACGATAAATACGTACAGGGAACGCGCGACTATGTGCCAATTTATGAACGGTTTGATGAATTTGTACCACTCAGGCAGGTCATCGATTTCGTTGCCGATGATTCACAGGGCACCAGGGTTAATCCATCGGCAGGTGAAATGCTCGATTATATCCCCACAAAGAAACTGCGAATTCCTGTCGATAAGCAGAAGATTTTAGACAAAGGAGTTGTAAATCCAAGGTTTGCAGATAAATTAGTTGACAATATCGATTGGAAACTGAACAAGAATTTTGTAATGAAAAACGACCTGATGGTACTCGATCTGCTTGCAAGCTTCAATTGGGACCGTCCGGTTTATTTTGCTATTACTGTTGGTCGCGACAGCTATGTTAAACTTGAGAATTATTTCCAGATCGAAGGATTGGCTTATCGCCTTGTTCCAATTAAAACTTCAACCAAGGGCGGGCACATCGGCCATATCGATACAGAGATCATGTACGATAACATGATCAATAAATTTAAATGGGGAAATATTAACGATCCACGTGTTTATCTCGATGAGAACAATCAGCGAATGTTAATGAATTTCAGGAGTAACTTCGGAAGGCTTGCCCTCGAATTATTTAAAGAAGGCGATAAGGAACGGGCGCAGGAAGTTGCCGACCGATGCCAGGAACTAATGCCCAACGAACGGGTACCATTTAATTATTTCAATATTGGGATAGCCGAAGTTTACTATAACCTTGAACAATCTGAAAAGGCTGATGATATAATCAAAATATTATTTGATATTTCGATTCAGGAACTCGATTTTTATTTTAACCTCGACCGGAAGAAATTCTCAAGAAGTTCGAGCGATGCACAACGATCGCTTGCGCTCATGCAGGAATTGGTAAAGGTAACACAACGCTATAAATCAACTGAACTTCAGAAGGAGATTGAAAATAAATTCTACGATTATTACAGCATGTTTAATAGTGCCGGGTAATCTAACTGAATCATAAAGAATATAAAGGGTTGGATTTTTTCAACCCTTTTTTGCTGCCTTTTCAGCACATCGTTGTCCGTCAATAGCTGATGACACAATTCCCCCGGCATATCCCGAGCCTTCGCCTGCCGGATATATACCTTTTATCTGAGGATGCTCCAAAGTGTCTGGATTTCTTGGTATTCGCACTGGTGATGAGGTCCGGGATTCTACACCTAAAATTGCAGCTTCGTTCGTAAAAAATCCTTTCGATTTCTTTCCAAACTGAACAAATGCTTTTTGTAACCTGTGTGCGATGGATTCTGGCAACCAATCGTGTAACGGAGAACTCACTGTACCACAATAATATGATGTTTCAGGAATAGTTCGAGAGAATCGTTTTTCAACAAAGTCGACCATTCGCTGAGCCGGCGCAGTTTGGTCGCAACTGGCATTTTCATAAGCAAGCTGCTCAATATGTTGCTGGAAATGTAATCCTGCAAGAGCACCATAATTGCTGAATTCTTTTAAATCATTCTGCGTAATTTCAACCACCATACCCGAATTTGCGAATGGAGAATTTCTTTTCGAAGGCGACATTCCGTTCACGACAATTTCTTTTGTACCAGTTGCCGAAGGAACAATATAACCACCCGGACACATACAAAAAGAATAAACACCTCGCCCATCAATTTGGGTGGCCAGGTTATAGGCCGCTGCAGGTAGGTATTTGCTTCGCACATCGCAATGATACTGGATTGAATCGATCAATGCCTGTGGATGCTCAATCCTGACACCCATGGCAAATGCTTTTGGTTCAATTAGAATTTCATGCTCGTGCAATAAATGGTAAACATCACGTGCTGAATGGCCTGTTGCCAGAATAACTGCCTTGGCAGTAATTTTATCATCCGATGCAGTTTCAACTCCTGCTATGCTATTATTTTTTATTATCAGGTCTTCTACACGGGTGTTAAAGTGGATCTCTCCTCCGGCATTTAAAATACTATTTCTGATATTTACAATTACTGATGGTAATACATTCGTACCAATATGTGGGTGAGCATCGGTAAGAATCTCTTCCTGCGCACCATGAAATTGAAGAACCTCAAGGATGTGACGGTTTTCTCCTCTTTTTTTCGAGCGCGTGTAGAGTTTTCCATCTGAAAAAGTTCCGGCACCTCCTTCTCCAAAACAATAGTTCGATTCTGGATTAACAATATGATCCCGTGCCAGGGTGGCAATATCAATCTTTCTTTTGCTTACTTCTTTTCCTCGTTCGAGTAATATCGGTTTTCTTCCCAGTTCAATCAATCTTAAGGCAGCAAAAAGTCCGGCAGGCCCTGCACCTACAATTATTACCGGTGGTGCATTTCTTACATCCTGATAGAAAAATTTTGGACTTTCGAATTTTGGTGCCGGCTCGCTAAAAACAACAAATATCTTCAGGTTGATTTTTACATCGGATTTTCTGGCATCAATCGAACGGCGTAATACTTTAATTGCTGAAATGGAGGTAGGCTTGATTTGTAGCTTTTTCGCCACTTCAAATTTAATTTGCTTTTCGGATGAAGCCTTTTTCGGGCCCAGTATTAAAATGATCTCCTTTTTCATAGATAACAAATTAAGGTAAAAACAACCTTTTCCGGATCACTATTTATAAATGATTATCAATCCGGTAATTATAACCGGACAAATTTAATTTGGTTTTCACTACAGAGCAATTCCTTTCTTTTTTTTATTTTTGATGAAATTACATCGAAGATGAAGAAACCAAAAACAACTAAGGCCCTCGAAATTACTGAAAGCGATAATGGATATGCAGTTTATGATCCCAACAAGGAAAAGGTTCATTTCTTAAACGATATGGGTATACTTATTCTTGAAATGTGTAATGGAGAAAATTCTACAGATATAATTATCAACCTGATAACTCAGTCATTTCAATTATCAGAAGATCATTCTTCTGAAATTAATAAGTATATCGATCAACTCCATAATGAGGGCCTGATAGACTATGCTGATACCAATTAGTTTTTTTCCTGACAAAAAATGATTTCCTGACAAAAAATGAATTAACACATAAATTGATTCACGAAAAATCAAACTTTCCAAATAGGGCCATATTTTTTCTTTTGATGTATCTCGTTAATCTACTGAGTTTTAGATTTAATATCTAAAAGTTTACATTTATTATGTATAAAAGGTGTGGCATTCCGGTGCAAAAACTTTTTTAAACGTAAATCACAAATCCGAAAGTCGTTAATCATTTGAATATAAGCTATATTTTGTAATTCCTTTTTGGCTTTTGCAAGATTCAATAAAAAATATACTACCATGTTTTGCATAATACCAAACAAAACACATATCTTTGCAAAGAATATTTGTTTGTAAAGTTTAGTATTATATGAAATCAACATGTATGTTTAACCCAAAAACCTCTAATCATGAAAATGGAAAATACAAAGGCGCAAATGCGTAAAGGAGTGCTGGAGTATTGTATCCTTGTTATTCTATCGAAAAAAGATTCTTATGCCAGCGACATCATTAAAAAGCTCAAAGAATCAAAGCTGATAGTTGTTGAAGGAACGCTCTATCCACTTTTAACCCGTTTAAAAAATGCCGGCTATCTGAGTTACCGGTGGGAAGAATCAAGCCAGGGACCTCCACGAAAATACTATGCCCTAAGCGATCGTGGAAAGGATTTTCTCGAAGAATTAGACAGTTCGTGGAACGAACTTGTCGAAGCAGTTAAAAACTTAAACCAAAACCTCTAAATTGACTAATCATGAAAAAGACATTCACAATAAACATTAGTGGGATAATCTTCCATATCGATGAGGATGCCTACGAAAAGCTCCAGAATTATCTTGGGCAAATTTATAAACGGTTTTCTCAATCCGAAGAAGGAAAAGAAATTATTGCTGATATTGAGGCGCGCATTGCTGAATTATTCAACGATAGACTAAAGGAATCGAAAGAAGTTGTTTCGTTGCGCGATGTTGAAGAAGTTATTGAAATAATGGGCGATCCGAATGAATTTGATGAAGAGGATGAAAATTCGGCTGAAGATGCCAAACCAAAAACCGGATCGGATTACAAAACCGGAAAGCGTTTATACCGCGACCCTGACAGCCGAATATTTGGTGGAGTGGCAGCCGGAATTGGAGCTTATTTTGGTGTCGATCCTGTTTTTGTAAGAATATTATTCATCATTTTTGCATTTTTCCAGGTAGGGATAATTGCCTACTTAATTCTCTGGATTGCAGTTCCGGTAGCCCGTACAACCGCCCAAAAACTTGAAATGCGTGGCGAACGAGTTACTGTGTCGAATATTGAACGATCCATAACTGAAGAATTTAACGAAGTAAAAAGCAACTTCAGAAATTTCAAATCCTCCAAAGGATATTCACGAACCAAAGAAAACCTGTCACCCTTGGTTGAAACATTAGGGTCCATCCTGATGGTTATGGGTAAAGGGATTGTTATTTTGCTTGGCATCAGCTTTATAACGCTTGGGGTGGTATTCATATTTGGATTTTTAGGATCATTTTATTCCGGTTACTGGTTAGGCTTTACGCCAATAGAATTTGACCTGTTATCGAACACCGGATTGTTTACCTGGATTGCCGATATCAACAATATCAGGATTTTAACCATTGCCTTGTTATTACTGATCGGCATTCCAATTCTGGCCATCATTTACGGAGGGTTTAAACTGATCTTCAGGTTTCATGCCAATCATAAATTAATTGGAGGTGTGGGATTTAGCCTTTGGATTGTAGGTCTTATTATTGCAGTTGCTGCAGTACTAATGGAAGGATCGAATTTTAAATCACAATCGATTGTACGAACAACACATGATCTTGAAAGTTTTAACAGTCCGGTTTTATACGTTAAAACTTTCCCTGATACTTTATCAGATTATATCGAATATGATGATGTTTTTGATATGGATGAAGTAAAGGTAGTGCATGGATTCGATGACTATCGGATATATATCGAACCAAAAATCAGTATAATTCAATCGAACGAAGAGTATTTTGAGTTAATAGAGAAAAGAACTTCCAGGGGTAAAAACCGGAAGGATGCCCGCGAAAATGCCGGCGAAATGATTTATAATTGGGATCAAGCCGATTCGTTACTAACACTCGGCAATTATTTTACGCTACCCTATAAAAGAAAATGGCGCCATCAGGAACTCGAAGTAATTCTGAAAGTACCGGTTGGATATCGGATTAAATTCGACAAGTCATTACAGGATATTGCATGGAATTCTGATTACCATCGGGGCTATTGGCCGGGTGATCTCGTTGGCGAGGAATGGCAAATGACCGATAACGGGCTTGTTAGGATTAAAACCAAATAGAACAATTATTAACCTGTGATTAGGGGAGTTGAAAGTCGTCTGTCAAATTTGTCAAATAATAATCCGACAAAAGGGATTACAATATTGATTCATGCTTTCAGCTCCCCTGAATTATTCCTGATTAACTTATCAAAATAGATTATGGCCGGAATTTATATTCATATCCCTTTTTGCAAATCACGATGCTATTATTGCGATTTTCACTCAAGTACCATTTTAAGTGATATCCCTGATCTTGTCAAGTCTATCAAGAAAGAAATTATACTTGAAAGGGATATCACTTAAAGGACGAACCTATCGAAACTATATATTTCGGCGGCGGAACGCCATCGGTCTTAAACATTAAGGACATAAATGAAATCAATAAAATAATTGCTGATTACTATACAATTGTTCCAAATCCGGAAATAACACTGGAATGCAATCCTGATGATCTTCAGCCTGAATATATTTGCGAATTAGCCGGATCAGGAATAAACCGATTAAGCATTGGTGTCCAGTCGTTCATCAACAAGCATTTGAAAATAATGAACCGCCGACATTCAGCCGGGCAGTCTACCAAAGCTGTGAATAATAGCAAACAGCATGGCTTTAATAATATCAGCATTGATTTAATTTATGGTCTTCCCACAATGACAAATGATGAATGGAAACTGAACCTCGACAAAGCAATGGAATTAAATATTCAGCATATTTCAGCTTATCATCTTACTATTGAAAAAGGAACAGTTTTTTCGCGTTATCAGCAAAAAGGAATAATTAATGAAATTGATGAGGACACGAGTGACAAACAATTCAGGCAATTGGTACAAGTAACTACCGAAGCCGGATTTGAACACTATGAAATTTCGAACTTTGCCATTAATAAATACTATTCACGACACAATAGTAATTATTGGAAACAAGTTCCTTATCTTGGAATTGGCCCGTCAGCACATTCTTACAACCTGAAATCACGGTACTGGAATATTAGCCATAATCGAAAATATATCGAAAGCATTATAACAGGAAAAGCAATCAGGGAAGTCGAAACACTTGACAGCATAATCAGATATAACGAATACCTGATGACATCGTTGCGAACAAAATGGGGCATCGATTTGCAGTATGTAGAAAAGGAATTTGGCGCAGAAAAAGCCACATTACTAAATGATCGGTTATTGGTATTTATTAATCAGGGTATTGCATTTAAGTACGGGAGTACTATTCGGCTTACAAGTGAAGGATTTTTTATTTCTGATAAGATTATTTCTGATTTATTTGTGCATTAGAATTATATTTTCAAAAATTAACTTTGGTCTGGGATATGAAGATCCCGTGTCGATTATTATAAAATTTTCATTCCGTGTTTAGGCTCTTGTGTTGTCGATTTATGCAAAATTATCTTAACCACTTCTCCTCTTGAATTAAACCGGACAGGAATACCTGAAACTCCACAACCTTCATTGGTATAGCCTGTTAAGCCGTTCAACTGCCATAAACCTCTATAATATTTCCGGCCTTCATATTGGTGAGTAATAATTGGTATTCCACCAGGCAGGCATACCTGGCCTCCATGAGTATGACCGCACAGATATAAACTAAATTCATTTGATATCGCTGTATCGACCAATTCGCTAGTGTGCACCACTGCAATTTTAAAACCTGAACCACTTTCCTCCATTGCATCGATGGCCTGGTTTGTGAAAAAACGAAAAGGATCGTCAGTTCCGGTAATAATTATTTGCGATCCATTTTGTTTTAAAACAACACTTTCATCGATTAAAAACTGAATTCCTAATTCATTCTGATGAAAAACCATTTGGTATGTATCATGATTCCCCAGTACTCCATAGATGCCATGTCGTGTTCGGATATTTTTAAATACTTTTCCTGACGGACCGATGACTTGTTTGTAGGCCCCCTGCGAATGAAAGCGAAAATCGCCTGAAACAAGACATACACCAAACTCTTCCTGGCCAATGGTTGTATTTATAACATCGGGGAGTTCATGCATTGAATCGATATGGAGATCGGATAAATGGAGTATGGTGAATCCATCAAAACCATCGGGTAAGTTCGGAAAATACAAATTAATTTCCTTTTTAATGAGGCTTAAGGCATTTCGTCTTCCGTTTCTTAAAACCCCAAAATGGTGTAAAAAAAATCCCGCCCATCGTAAAATACGCTCGAAGGTAGACCAATGGCTCCGACTTTTTTTACCATTCTTTTTATGTTTAAAATTATCGGTTTCGAGTACTGCACGGGTCGAAGCCCAAATCAGACGTCGTTCGTTGAATTCGAATTCATTGTTTTGCTTACCCATGCCAATTATTTACGTAATTTTGGCTATTGGGTTTTATTGTAAAATTTAATGGGCTTCAAACCAGTTTTTTCCCATACCACAATCAACAATAAGGGGTACTTTTAACGAAATAGCGGACTCCATTTCATGAAGAACAATCTCCTTAACCCTCTCCAATTCAGGCTTAAAAACATCGAAATTCAATTCATCGTGTACCTGAAGGATCATCCTGCTTTTTAGATTTTCATCGCAAAACTTATTGTAAATATTAATCATTGCTATTTTAATGATATCGGCAGCCGATCCCTGGATTGGTGCATTGATGGCATTCCGTTCGGCCATTCCACGTACCACGGCATTGCGCGAATTAATATCGACCAATTGCCTGCGCCTGCCCAAAAGAGTTAACACAAATCCCTGGTCACGAGCCAGTTGTATGCTCCTGTCCATGTAAGCCTTCACCTTAGGGTAACTTTCAAAATATCCATCAATTAAATCTTTTCCTTCCGACCTGGAAATATTTAAGCGTTGCGAAAGTCCAAAAGCTGAAATGCCATAAATTATCCCAAAATTAGCAGTTTTGGCCTGGCTGCGCATTTCACGGCTTACTTCTTCAATGGGTATTTTGTTGATTTTTGCAGCAGTAGCAGCATGGATATCTTCATTTTTCTGGAAAGCCACCATCAAGTTTGGATCCTCGCTTAAATGAGCCATTAGCCTTAGCTCTATCTGTGAATAGTCAGCCGAGAAAAAAATGTTGTCTTCGCTGATCGGTATAAATGCCTTTCTGATTTCACGCCCCTGTTCCTCTCTGATTGGAATATTTTGCAGGTTCGGGTTAATGGAACTTAATCGGCCTGTAGCTGCAACAGCCTGGTTGTAGGAGGTATGGATATTTCCGGTTTTTGGATTGATCAGCTTTGGCAATGCATCAACATAAGTAGACAGTAATTTCCTTTGCCCCCTGAAATCAAGTATTTTTGCAAAAATCGGGTGCTTTTCCTGCAATCGAACAAGTGTTTCCTCGTTGGTTGAATATTGCCCGGTCTTGGTTTTTTTAGCCCTGTCATCCAATTTCATTCTATCGAACAGCACCTCCCCTAATTGTTTTGGGGAACTAACATTGAACTCCATTCCGGCCATTTGCTGAATTTCTTTTTCGTTGGAAATGATTAGTTCCTTTAATTCCTCCCCAAAAATTTTTAATGATTCTGCATCGAGTTTAACTCCGGTTTGTTCCATCGCGGCCAGCACCGGAACCAAAGGCATTTCAACCTGTTCGGCAAGTTTGGCAAGATGCTTTTCATTTAATTTTGAAGATAGGATTTGTTTTAGTTGCCAGGTTATGTCGGCATCTTCGGCAGCATAATTTTTAACTAACTCAGGATTTTTAGAATAAGCCTCCCGGATGGTAATCTGAGTTTTTCCTTTTGGCCCGCAAACTTCTTCAAAAGTTATGGGCTTGTACTTAAGATATACCTCGGCAAGGTAATCCATTCCGTGCCTGTGGTCCGGCTCAAGAAGATAATGGGCCAACATCGTATCGAACAATTTTCCTTTAACCTCAATCCCATACCATTTCAGCATCAAAATATCGTACTTGATATTCTGGCCTATCTTGGCAATTTCGTGATTTTCAAAAACCGACCTGAATTCTTCTAACACGGATAAACACTCCGTTCTTGCATCAGGTAAAGGAACATAAAATGCCTCATTTTTTTGCCAACTGAACGATAGTCCTACCAACTCGGCAAGGTTGGCATCTTTATCTGTTGTTTCAGTATCGAAGCAAAATTCTTTCAACATCGATAAATCTGAAAGTAATTTCTTTTGCTTTTCTTCACCATCTATTAAATGATATGAAGGTTTAATAGTATCGATATTATCAAACACTGGTTGCTGAATAATTAATTCCTCCTCAGTTTCAAAATTAAAAAGGCTTGTTTGTTGTGCCGTTGCTTGTACTTTTGATTCACGGGCAGGTGCAGTTTTCTGCAATATTCGTAGAGCAAGAGTCCTGAACTCAAGTTCGTCGAAAACATCCTTTAATAAATCGATATTTAACTCTTTGCATTGTAGATTTTCAATTGATACCTCGACCGGTACATCTGTTTTTATGGTAGCCAATTCTTTCGAGAGCAGGATTTGCTGCTTATTATTCTCGATATTTTCTCGTTGTTTTCCTTTCAGTTCATGGGTATTTTCAAGAAGGCCCTCAACTGATTTGTATGTTGCAATAAGTTTTTGAGATGTTTTTTCACCTACTCCGGGGGCACCGGGAATATTATCGGAAGAATCGCCCCAAAGTGCCAAAATATCTATTACCTGTTTCGGATCTTCAATACCGAATTTCTGTTTTACTTCTTCGATACCTAAAACATCAGCCCCCTTACCTGACCGTGCCGGCTTAAACATCCTGACATTTTCAGTAACCAATTGGGCATAATCTTTATCAGGAGTCATCATGAAAACCTCGAAACCTTCTTTGTCTGCTTTTTTTGCAAGTGTCCCGATAACATCATCAGCCTCATACCCCGTAACTTCAATTGATTCGATATTGTAGCCTTCGATAATTTTCTTCACAAACGGCACTGCTTTTTTTATATCCTCAGGAGTTTCATCACGATTTGCCTTGTATGCCTCAAACATTTCATGCCTGAAGGTAGGACCCGGAGGATCGAAAACAACTGCAATATGTGTTGGCTTTTCCTGCTGTAGCACCTGGTCTAATGTATTGGTAAAGCCAAAAATGGCCGAGGTGTTAAATCCTTTTGAGTTAATACGCGGCATTCTGATAAAGGCAAAATAGCTACGGTAAATCAATGCATAGGCATCGAGCAGGAAGAGTTTTTTTGGTGTTTCCATTGTATTTTCATTTCTGATTATAATGTTGGTGAAATTACAACTTTGAGGTAATTAATGTTCAGCGGATCAGATTATTCTTTCTGTAAAATAAAAAAACCGACTTGTTAGCCGGTTCTGTATATTTATCTGATTAAGGTCAATTCCTAATCGGTTGTACATTGGCTAACACATGTAACTATGTTGCCAAGATCGGGATGTTTTAAAAAGTAATAGGTATTCTTGCCTTCTCGTTTCGAAGCCAATACGCCTTTATCTTTTAATATACCAAGATGGTGTGAAGTTGTTGATTGTTCGATGTTTAATAATTCATGGATCTCTGTAACGGTCAGCTTTTTTCCTTCTTCAAGATATCCAAGAATGGCAATCCTCATGGGGTGGGCAATGGCTTTTAGCATGCTTGCTGCCTGTTCCAGTTGACTTATGCTTAAGTCTGATAATTTCATTGGGTTACTGATTAAGTTATACTAACAAATGCAAATATATAAATATGTTGGATTAATAAAAAATGACTAATGTCATGGCGGCAGATAAAACGACGAAGACATACGCTAATTTACAGATTTCTTTCGACTTATAAAATTCATCATCCCGAAAATGGTATTTAATGATTGTAATTATTCCTTTTAACGGGAAATATTCTGCCATTGTTTACCTGAAATTTAAAATTAGCTGCCAAATCTCAATTATCAGCTATATTTGCAAATAATTACTTGAAAATCTTACTATCATGAAAAATATAGTTCAACCTGTATTAATAATTGCTATGGGAATTATATTATATTCCTGTGTGCCATTAAATCAGTTTAAAGAAATCGAAGCGAAAACTAATGTTTGCAGTACCGAAAGAGACCAGCTCAAATCTCAGAATGAGGGATTGATTGTTGATACTACCGAGATGGGTGCCGACCTTAGAAAATACTATAGGGATTATAATAAACTGGTTGACGATACATTAACTATGGGAAGGGATTTGCGACATTTGCGCAACCTATATAATAGTGCTGTTGCTCTAAACAAAGATTTAACCGATAGTAAAGAGGCCCTTGCACGAGGAAGTGCTGCCGAAGCAAAAAAACTTTTGGCCGAATTGCAATCGGCCCAGGAAGATTTACAGCGAAAAGAGGACGCATTGCGAAATCTTGAGAAGACACTTAATAAGAAGAAAGAAAGCTTGGATAAACTACAATCGGAACTGGAAGCAAACAATGCCATTCTTGCCCAAAAGAATACCGAGCTTGAACAACGTAATAAAGAACTGATTGAATTACAATCCATGCTGAATGCCAAAGATTCCATTGTTGGTGCATTAAAAGATAAAGTTGCTGCTGCTTTAGGACAATTCGAAGACGACGGTCTTACTGTTGAACTAAAAAACGGGAAAGTTTATGTAAGTCTTGAAGAACAGTTGCTATTCAAATCGGGAAAATGGGATGTGGATCCTAAAGGGAAATCTGCTCTTGAGAAATTGGCCAAAGTACTTGAACAAAATCCTGATATCAACATTCTGATAGAAGGACATACTGATAACATCCCATATAATGGCAAAGCACAGATAAAGGATAACTGGGACCTTAGTGTTAAACGGGCTACTTCGATTGTCCGGATTTTATTGCATAAAACTTCAATCGATCCACAACGACTTACAGCAGCCGGGCGTGGTGAATTTGTGCCAATCGATCCGGCAAAAACAAAAGAAGCCCGACAGAAAAACCGGCGAACTGAAATTATTCTTTCGCCCAAACTGGATGAATTGTTTCAGATTCTTGAATCAAATTAAGTAATCAGTTTAATTCGGCTTTTGCTAAAAAATATAAATTTCTACTTTTGCAGCCTGATTTTTGGCCCCATAGTTCAACGGATAGAATAGCAGTTTCCTAAACTGTAGATCCTGGTTCGATTCCAGGTGGGGCTACATTGGCAACCCTCGTCGTGTATGACAGAGAGTTTTTTATAGTTGAACCATGAATTGAATTCAATATAAATTCAATATTTCTATCCCTCTTGTTTTTATTTCCTCTTCAAAATATTCAGTAGTTTTGTATCAATTTGAAATCAATCAAAAAAATGTACATCATTCATATTAGTGCAGAATGTTACCCTGCTGCTAAAGTCGGCGGACTTGCCGATGTAGTGGGTGCATTACCTAAATACCAGGCACAATTAGGACACAAAACAAAGGTTGTAATACCTTTCTACCACAACAAGTTCAGAGAAGGAAACCACTTCGAAAAAACTTTTACAGGTAAAGCAAAAGTAGGTCATAAGGAATACTGGTTCAATGTGTTAGAACCGGTTAATATTGACCTTGGATATAAACTATGCATGATCGACATTCCAGGCCTGTTCGACCGCCCGGATGTGTATTCCCATGACGATGACACCGAACGTTTTATTGCGTTTCAGGTAGCTATAGTCAACTGGTTGAATATGGAAGAAACAATTCCTGATGTAGTTCATTGCCATGACGGACAAAGTGGATTTATCCCTTTTTTCATGCATAAAGTGATGGATTACAACCGGCTACAGAATATCAAAACCATTTATACAATACACAATGGCGAATATCAGGGACAGTTTGGTTTCGACAAAATTAATCTTCTCCCTCCCTTTCATTCCTATTTTACCGGAATGATAGAATGGAACAACGACATAAACCCGGTTGCTTGCGCTATAAAAAGTGTGAATAAAGTTACTACAGTATCTCCAGGCTATATGGAGGAAGTGCAGTACAATATGAGTGGTCTGGAGAAACTCCTTCAGATTGAACAAGGAAAATGTACAGGAATTCTTAATGGTATTGATACGGAGTTTTGGAATCCTGAAACTGATGAACTTCTTAAAGCGAACTACCAGGTAAACAAGGCAGTAAGCGGCAAAAAGGCCAATAAGAAATGGCTGTGTAAAGAGTTTGATCTTGACAATGAAAAACCATTGTTTATTTTTATTGGCAGACTGGTTCATGAAAAAGGTGCCGATTTTCTATCCCATGCCATCTACCATTCATTCGAAAAATACGGAAAAGAATTTAATGTGCTGGTTCTGGGTTCTGGCAACCATGAAATTGAACAGGCCATGTTTGGTTTGGAACATGTACTAAAAGGGAATTATTGCTCTTATATTGGCTACAACGAACAACTTGCACATATTATGTATGCCGGAGCTGATTTCCTTCTGATGCCATCAAGAGTAGAACCTTGCGGGCTGAACCAATTGTACGCACTTCGATATGGAACCATACCTATAGTTAGGCGAATAGGAGGATTAAGGGATACCGTTATCGATATTGGTGATGGTGGTTTTGGAATTTGTCATGACCAGGCAACTGCCGACGATGTGATCCATTCAATTGGCAGGGCGTTGAAATTACATCAGGATCAAAAAACATTCAGGAAGAACCAGAAAGTGATTATGAAAATTGACCACTCCTGGACCAGATCAGCATCAGAATATCTCGATTTATACACTAAATAATTAAGACCATGAACAAAAGAACATTAGCTATTGTATTGGGAGGAGGTCAGGGATCGCGTTTGTACCCATTAACAGAAAACCGGTCGAAACCGGCTGTACCCATTGCAGGGAAATATCGTCTGGTTGATATTCCTATTTCAAACTGTCTGAATTCTGATATTAACAGGATTTTTGTATTGACACAATTCAATTCAGCCTCGCTTAACAAGCACATCATGAACACCTATAATTTCGATTATTTCAACAATTCTTTTGTTGATATTCTTGCGGCTGAACAAACTCCTTCGAATAAAGCATGGTTCCAGGGAACGGCTGATGCCGTCAGGCAGTGTATGCATCATTTCCTGAATTATGAGTATAAATATGCATTGATCCTTTCAGGCGATCAATTATACCAAATGAATTTTAATGAAATGATAGATGCCCACGAGGCAAGCGGAGCGGATGTTTCGATTGCAACACTACCTGTTTCGGCAAAGGAAGCACCTGAATTTGGAATCCTAAAGCCTGACAACAACAGCTTTATTGCCGAGTGGATTGAAAAACCTGCTACCCATTTACTCCCAAAATGGAAATCAGAAGTAAGCGATGATATGAAAAAACTTGGCCGTGAGTATCTCGCTTCAATGGGTATTTATGTCTTTAACCGAAAAGTACTCGAAGAGTTAATGGCTGATGATTCGACTAAGGATTTTGGAAAAGAAATTATCCCGAATTGTATTGGGACCAAAAAAGTTTTTAGTTTTCAGTACGAAGGTTACTGGACTGATATCGGAAATATCGATTCCTTTTTTGAGGCAAACATTGAGCTTACAAACGATCTGCCGCAATTCAACCTTTATGATGAGGCAAATATCACCTACACTCGAGCCCGCCTGTTACCACCTTCGAAAATTTTGGGGACCAACATAGACAGATCGGTGATTTCTGAAGGATGCATTATACTGGCAAAAAGTATTGTTCAGTCGGTTATTGGAATCCGTTCCCGGATAGGGAAAGATTCTGTGGTTGAAAATTGCTATGTGATGGGACTCGATTATTACCAGGACTATGAGGAATTAAATCAATCGAATAGTGGAAGGATTCTTGGAATTGGTCAACGGTGTAATCTAAAAAATTGTATTATCGACAAAAATTGTATTATTGGCGATGATGTTCGAATTAACGGAGGAAACCACCTAAAGGATGAAGACAACGATCTCTTTACTGTTAAAGATGGCATAGTGGTTATTAAAAAGGGTGTTACGATACCTCCGAATTTTAATCTTTAGTTGAATTTTTGCTTAGCATAAAACAATAATATATTACGGGACATTACAACTGCTTTTACAGAAAATATATTGGAGTAAATAACAACAAGAAACCAACAATAAAACTCAGGTAAATCATTACAGGCCTGCTTTTGTTTAAAGCTAAACGCGAAAATGCAATTAATCCGGCTACAATAAACATAGCCATTAACAAACCGTGTAATTCGAGCGATTTACTAAAAGCAAGCCCCAGGGTAAAACCGATAAGTGCGCCTATCGACATCATGTGCAGGCTTATATTTATTTTCAATGATACCAGTGCTGTAATTAATGTTGCTATAGCTGAATAAAAAATGAATGATTTGTACAATGGAGGAACACTATACCGATTTATCATATACCAGGCAAAAAACTGGAAAGCACTAACAATTAAGGTTGGCAAAATCCTTTCGCGATGCAACGACATGGACCAGTTCCTGATAATTCTCTGATAATAAAGAAACGGGAAAACACTGAGAGGGAGTAGAACAGTTGCAATAAAATATACCATCAGGATTATTTTTTTTACTGCAAAATCGATATAGCTATGATAGCTACCTGAACTAAAAATAACCAATAAACCGAATGTTGGCAGGAACAGAGGGTGAAAAATGTATGATATCGATTTGGCGATTATTTGTCCCATACTTTTAATCTATTTTGCGGGCCACATAATATCTGTTGATCGCATAATTATAATTCTTTTCGAAGCCTGGCAACCGGCAAACCAAGTTGTTCACGATATTTTGCTACTGTTCGTCGTGCAATCTGATACCCTTTTTCTTTTAACACCATGGCGAGCTTGTCATCCGTTAAGGGTTTCTTTTTCGATTCATTGTCGATGCAATCCTGCAATATTTTTTTTATCTCACGGGTGCTCACCTCTTCGCCTGAATCAGTTGTCATTCCTTCAGAAAAGAAAAATTTCAGGGGGTATATACCAAAATGGGTTTGGATGAATTTACTGTTGGCTACCCTCGATATGGTTGAAATATCAAGATTGGTTTTTTCAGCAATGTCTTTCAGGATCATTGGACGAAGTTTGGTTTCATCGCCCTCTTTAAAATATTCATGCTGATAATCTATTATTTGATTCATTGTGCTTAAAAGCGTGGCATGTCTTTGCTTTATTGCATCAATAAACCATTTAGCCGAATCTATTTTTTGCTTAACATAAGTAAATGTTTCTTTGTCTTTTCTGCTCTGATTTTTTCTATTCTTTGCCAGTCCTTGCAACATTTCGGAATACGTACGGCTTAATCTCAATTCTGGCACATTCCGTTGATTTAAGCGCAGTTGAAATTCGCCATCGGTATATTCAAGCAGAAAATCGGGAACAATATGATGAAAGTTTTTATTCTGTGCATCGCTATACGAACTGCCTGGTTTTGGATTAAGTTTCAGGATTTCGTTCATTGCATCCTTTAGCAACTCTTCGGTAATTCCGAGGCGTTTTATTATTTTGTCGTAATGTTTCTTGGTAAATTCATCAAAGTAAATCTTCAATATCTGAAAAGCTGTTTCTACTTCTTCAAGATTCCGGTCTTTCGAATCGATCTGCAACAGTAAACATTCCTGGAGGTCGCGGGCCCCAACACCTATAGGATCAAAATCGTGAATAATATCAAGCAGCGATCTTAGCTCCTCGTATGAAGTTGTTATGTTTTGAGAGAAAGCCAGGTCGTCGACAATTGCATCGAGATCGCGTCTTAAGTATCCGTCCTCGTCGATATTACCTATCATGTAACGGGCAATTTTTTCCTGGTGTTCGTCTAAAACACGCAAACCCAATTGCGATAACAAATATTCGTGAAAAGTTGATCCGGTCGAAAAAGGTATTTCTGTCTTTTTATCGTCTTTAGAATAATTATTGTCTGCCAGTTTGTACGATGGGATATCCTCTTCGTTTAGATAGTCATCAAGAGAAAATTCTTCTTCCTGATCTTCACCCTCAATCTCCTCGTCATCAAGCTCTTCGGGATCGGTATCGGCTCCTTCTTCAAGGATAGGGTTTTCCTCAAGTTCTTTTTTTATTCGTTGCTCGAGTTGTATAGTTGGTACTTCCAGCAGTTTAATCAACTGGATCTGCTGTGGTGATAATTTTTGTAATAACTTTTGTTGTAGTTTTTGATTTAACATTCTCGCTTACATAAAATACACTACCAAAGTATTAATTTTTACTGAATAATATGCTTAATTAAAACTCAGCATTTTTGGGGGTACGTGGAAATGGAATTACATCCCTTATATTGCCCATACCTGTAATAAACAACATCAGCCGCTCAAATCCAAGCCCAAATCCTGCATGTGGAACTGTCCCGAACTTACGGGTATCAAGGTACCACCACATCTCCTCTTCAGGAATTCCGAGTTCCTTTATTCTTGAATAAAGCTTGTCGTAATTTTCTTCGCGCTGCGATCCTCCTACTATTTCGCCAATACCCGGAAACAGGATGTCCATTGCCCGTACAGTTTTACCATCGTCGTTTTGTTTCATGTAAAAGGCTTTAATTTTGGACGGATAATCAGTAAGGATAACGGGTTTTTTAAAATGCTTCTCGACCAAATACCGCTCGTGTTCCGATTGCAGGTCGGCTCCCCACTCTTCAATAATGTATTGAAATTTTTTCTTTTTATTTGGTTTTGAATTTCTTAGTATGTCAATAGCTTCGCTGTATGTTGTACGAACAAAATCATTTTCAACAATGAATTTCAGTTTTTCGATTAATTCCATAGGAGACCGCTCATTCTGAGGTTTTGACTTTTCCTCATCGATTAATCGTTTACTGAGAAACTGAAGATCGTCGATGCAATTATCGAGGGTGTATTGAACGACATATTTTAGCATATCCTCCGCAAGGTCCATATCATCATTGATATCAAAAAATGCTACTTCAGGCTCGATCATCCAGAATTCGGCCAGGTGTCTCGAGGTATTCGAATTCTCAGCCCTGAAAGTAGGGCCAAACGTATACACTTTACTTAATGCCAGAGCAGCAAGTTCGGCCTCTAATTGCCCGGAAACAGTAAGATTGGTTTCTTTCCCAAAAAAGTCCTGTTCGTAATCGACGGTACCATCTTCTTTTAGTGGCGGATTTTTTGCATCGAGTGTTGATACCCGAAACATTTCACCGGCCCCTTCGGCATCCGATCCTGTAATTATTGGTGTATGGATGTTATAAAATCCATGATCGTTAAAAAACTTGTGGATGGCAAAAATCAATGCATGGCGTACACGTGTAATTGCCGCAAAAGTATTTGTCCGAAACCTTAAGTGAGCATGTTCGCGCAAAAATTCAAGCGAATGTTTTTTCGGTTGTATTGGATATTCCTCAGGATTTGCTTCTCCCAGGAGTTCAATATTCTCTGCTGTAATTTCAACCCTTTGTCCGCTTCCCTGCGATTCAATCAATTTTCCGGTAACCGAAAGTGCTGCACCGGAATGAACCTTCATTAATAATTCTTCAGAAATTATATTTAAATCCGCCACCACTTGAATGTTATGAAGGCAGGATCCGTCATTGATAGCAAGAAAGGCAACATTTTTGCTTCCCCGCTTGGTCCTTACCCAGCCTTTAATATTTACATTTTGGCCTATTTCAACATCGCGTGTTGATTTTAGCAAACTACAAATCTCTTTTCTTACTTCCATGTTTTCAATTCTCAAATTCAATGAAATCACAAAAATACAATTTTGATTGTATCACCTGCCTTCTTTTAATAAAACTAAGCTGATAATTACACTAAACGATGTTGTAGTGTTGTACTCTTATGCTGTTTGGGAAATGTATGGCCTTGTGAATTTAACAAGCCTATTGACTATCCGGGCTATCCTCGTCCCAGATAATATTTATCTTTTTCTTTTTGTTTTTTGGCTTTTTATTTAGTGTGGTATCTTTTTTAAACAAACCAAGTTCTTTTTGTAATATTGATTTAATCTCTTGTTTTTCTTCTGTTATGTTTTTCTTTAATTCTGATTTCGCCCGGTTAAAATTGTATTTGATCTTAATATCATCAACATGGCCTTCGAGCGTGAGGAAAAGGATAATCTGGCCTTCGGGATCGCTCTCGACCTGCCATTCTTTTTTTCTATTCGGATTAAATTTTTTCGAAAGAATATCGGATAAAAGTAATTTAATATCGTACGACAACTCCTGATCGAAGCCATGAATACCCGATATTTCCATATCAATTGCCGACGAAGAAATATCCATACGTGGAATATAAACTTTGCTCTCCTGGATAACTATATCATTTTTTAAGGTCGAAAATTTAATGTGCTTCAGATCATCAACTTTAATGTATTCTGATAGTTCCTGTAATGGTTCGAAGTCGAATAACTCGCCATTTTGAACTTCCACAGATGTTTCAACAAACAATTGATCTTCAATCATATCCAATCCTGAAGTCCAATTACTTCTAAAATTAATATTTCCTGAAATATCACCAATAACATGGTCGGATGTAAAAAAATCCTGTCCGAAGTTTTTAAATACATAAAGCATCTCGTGGATATCGATTTCAGATAATGCTGCATTGCCATACATGAGAAACTTGCCATCAGTGTTTTCATTAAAATTAATATTTCCATTAATCCAACCATTCAGCGTTTTCATTGTAGCATTTCTGAATCCGACTTTTTTCTTTTCCAAATTAAAGTCTGATGAAAAATTTCGTGCTAAAAAATGCCCGTCAAACAAACTATCAATAATTAAAGAAAGCCGGATTTTAAACCTTGATGGAAGAGTTACAGGATTACCGGATGAAGAATTCGGCGAACTAAATTTCTTAACATCAATTTTTGGAGCATAAACATTTCCAGTGAGTGATATTGTCTTGTTCGAATCAAAACTACTCATTGGCTCCTCCATCATCATATTTAGTTTGCAATAAGTGTCATTGATTTGAAAACTTCCATCAACCAATTCGGCGTTATTGTTTCGGAAATTAATGGTACCTGTAAAATCTTTCACATCGAGCAAATATGAATTCAGCTTAAAATCTGTGTCAGAACATATTATATGTCCGGATAAATGAAGCCCGTTTAATTTTTGGGGCAAGTCATTAAATCCTTGTTTTACATTACCCTTTACCTTAAAGTTTCCCCGGATATGTCCTTGTGTTATATCAATATCATCACTATTAAATAATTGCACCAATGTTGCCAGTTCCACATCAAAATCAGCATTAACAGCAATTTGCGGATTTGTAAAATCCCGGATATTGCCTTCACACGAAAATCGTCCCCCATGTGCATCCTCGAAATCGAACCTTGTTAGTTTGAGAATAGAACTTGCTAAATTTTTTCCGGATCCGTTTCCAAGTGTTCCAATGGCTTTGATGTTTTTTATTGTTAGTCCTGATTTTTTATTACTAAGCTCACCTTGTTCAATCCCAAATGAAGTTTGGATATGGGGAGAATTTTGGGTAGAGAAGTTGCCGGATAAATGCGTATCGAAATAGACTATGCCTTTTCTTTTAAGATTATCGAATTTCTTCAGATATTTTTCGGGCAACAAAAAAAGCATGGATTGAATATCTAATTTATTGCTTTTTACATGCAGGTCGACTGATTTTTGATCCGAAAAATTCATGAGCCCTGAAAGTAAGAATTCGAGTTTCCCGAAATTGATCCTTCCCTTTTCAATTGTAAATAAATCATTCTGAACGTTTATGCTGGCATTCAGTTTTGAGGCTTGTCGGGCAATTATCTGTTGATTATCAACAATAAACTTCCCAATCCATGTTACGGCTTTTATATCGAGTTGGTAGTCAGTGTCAGAAAACTCACCTGAAAAAGCCATGTCGTGAATATGGTTGTGCAAGATCACATTCTGTCCCTGATGTACAGTTAACAGTTCCACATCGGACAAACTAACTTCCTTCAGATCAATCTTAAGATCCGGTTTTTCTTCTGATTGATTTTCGTTCCAAAACCTGAAATTTTCTTTTCCTTTCGAGTCGAGCAGGACATTAAGTTTGCCATCTCTAATTGTAATTTTACGGAGGTTAAGATTACTACTGAACAACGATTGTATGTTGAAGCTAAGAGACACATTCTTTGCTTTCAATAAAGTATCGCTGTCGTAATTCCTGAATTCTCTTTTATTGAATGCAGAACCTGAGAAAATAATTACATCGGTGAAATTGATATCAGCAAAAGGAAAACTTCTAAAAATCGAAAACTCGATACTTCCAACATCTGCCCTGGTATTTATTTGCTTATTGATTTCTTTAACAACAAGTCGTTCTATATCATCACCATAGAATACTGTTGCCAAAACAGTTAGCAACACATAGATGGCAATGAACAGAGCCAGGAAAATCGATAATTTTTTAATTAATTTCATTGTTGCAACAATGCTCATATAACGACCGCCAAAAGTAGCTATTGTTGCTGCCAGAAGAAAATCTCAGAATGATTGGCAACGAATTGCCGGAAGAATGCAATATTTATGACTGTTCAAATGGTGGGCTTTTGACATTTAATCATCCTATAGTTGCCGAACAGATCTTTTCGTAGTTCAGGTTTCTCAAAGCCCTTTTGTTTTAAAAGGTTTAATGTTGATTCTCCAAGATTTTGGTTTATTTCAAAATAAAGCCAGCCTCCGGGTTTCAGCTTTTTTTCAGCAAAATCGGCAATTGCCTTGTAAAAAACCAGGGCGTCATTGTCGGGAACAAACAAGGCAAGATGCGGCTCATATTTCAAAACATTATCCTGCATCATTTCTTTTTCATTTTTCCTGACATATGGAGGATTGCTAACAATAATATCAAATTGAGGAAGCGCATGTATCAGTTTGGGATTAAGGATATCATCTTTACGAAAAGCAACATCTGCCTTGTTTTTCCCTGAATTAATTCTGGCTATATCAAGTGCTCCGGCTGAAATATCAGTAGCAAAAACTTTTGATGATTGAATAAACTTTGCAAGACTAATTGCTATACACCCACTTCCGGTACCAATATCCAGGATCGACGGTTCTTTATATTTTGAATCTTCAATAATCCATCGAACCAACTCTTCGGTTTCAGGCCGTGGAATTAAAACCGAAGGATTCACTTCAAACTGCAAATCATAAAACCAGGCACACCCTAACACATATTGAATTGGTTGATGCTCCGATAAACATGTGGCAATGTTATGAATTTTCTGATATTCTTTTAAGGATACCTGCTTCGACATATTCATATACAGGTCGATAGAAGCATATTCGAACAGATGTTCAAAAATTATTTTAATAAAACTATCGATCTCGGTTTCAGCGTAGCTTGTATATAATTTCTTTTTTAGTAAATTTATGCAATCCTGTATAGTAATTACAGATGTTTTCATATAAGCAAAGATAGAAACATGCACGAAACTTATATGCAGCGCTGCCTTGATATAGCCCGGACGGGACTTGGAAACACATCGCCAAATCCATTGGTAGGTTGTGTAATTGTTCAAAACAGACAAATAATCGGCGAAGGATACCATATGCAATGTGGTGGCCCCCATGCAGAAGTCAATGCCATTGAATCAGTGAAAAACAAAGAGATGTTAAAGGAATCAACGTTGTATGTTAACCTTGAACCCTGCGCTCATTTCGGACGTACACCTCCCTGCTCTGATCTGATTATTGACCATAAAATTCCCCGTGTTGTCATTGGATGTCACGATTCGTATTCTAAGGTAGCCGGTAAAGGGATTTCTAAAATGCGATTGGCAGGTATTGATGTTAAAATTAATATTCTGAAAGATGAAAGTCGCGAATTGAATAAAAGATTTTTCACTTATCATGAGAAAAAAAGGCCCTACATAATTTTAAAGTGGGCACAAACCCTCGATGGTTTTATCGATCATGTACGCGATGAAAATTATAATACCAAACCGGCATGGATAACCAATGATCTGTCGAAATCAGTAGTACATAAATGGCGATCGGAGGAAGATGCAATAATGGTAGGACGGTTAACAGCAGAGAAAGATAATCCGATGCTAAATGTTCGTGAATGGACAGGGCAAAATCCTGTTCGGATTGTCATCGACCAGCATCTTAAGTTGTCGCACGAGCTTTATTTGTTCGATCAAAATCAGAAGACTCTCGTGTTTAATGGAAAGAAAAATTCAGCAGTGTCAAATATTGAATATGTGAGAATTTCTTTCGACAATGATTTCCCCGGTAGTTTACTATCAGAACTTTACAACAGAGAAATTCAGTCGCTTATTATAGAAGGTGGAGAGTTGGTGCTCTCAACCTTTCTTAATCACAAGCTTTGGGATGAAATCCGTCTTTTTGTAGGCAACAAAATATTTAACAATGGCGTAAAAGCTCCGAAAGTAAAAGATGCAGAGCTTGTTGCATCAGGAAGTCTCGATGATGCAAGTTTGTTGGTATTTCAGAATAAATAAAACTGAAAATGGAACTACTGGCCATAAAAATTGATATTTTCAACTTGTTCTCAATCGAGGGAGCCTGGGCGTATATTATCCGGGGCATCATTGTTATTCTTATTGCATTTCCGCTGGTAGTAATACTTTTCGAAAACCGGAATCCTATTAAGTCTATCGCGTGGATTATGGTATTAATCCTTTTACCGATTATCGGCATAATCTTATACCTGTATTTTGGCCGGAACTATCGAAAGCAAAAAATATTTACCAAAAAAGAAATTGCTGATGCCGAAAGTAGCCAAAGGCTTATCGATCCATTTGGAATCGATATTAGTGCTGTTGAAAAAAACGGAAGCCCAAAAGTCAAAAGCAAATTAAAACTGATGAAGCTTCTGCTTACAAACAGCAGAGCACAACTTACTATAGCCAATAGTGTAAAAGTACTGAACAACGGCAAAGAAACCTTTGATTCGATTATTGATGAGCTACATCAGGCAGAGCATCATATTCATCTTGAATATTACATTATAGAAGATGATGAAATCGGTAATCTGATAAAAAACATCCTCATAAAAAAAGCAGGCGAAGGTGTTAAAATACGATTAATATACGATGATGTAGGTAGCTGGAGCCTTAGCGACAATTATGTTGAGAAATTACGAAATGCGAACATCGAGGTTTATAGTTTTATGCGTGTCAGGACCTATCGGTTTGCCAATAAAATAAATTATCGAAACCATAGAAAAATCCTGATTGTTGATGGTAAAGTTGGGTTTGTCGGGGGAGTAAACATTGCCGATCGGTACCTTAAAGGCCGTGATGGCAAAGGATTCTGGCGCGATACCCATTTACGGATAGAAGGTGATGCTGTAAAAAACCTTCAAAGAATTTTCCTCATGGACTGGTATTTTATGAGTACTAAAATAATCGACGACAAACGGTATTTCCCTAATCACCCCGTAAACGAGAACCATCTGCTTCAGATTACCACCAGTGGTCCCGATTCCGACTGGGCCAATATTATGCAAACTTTTTTCTCGGCCATTGCTACAGCATCAGAATATGTTTATATCTCAACCCCTTATTTTCTGCCAAACGAGAGTATATTAACAGCTATCCGGACCGCATCACTTTCGGGTGTTGATGTAAAGATAATTTTGCCAGAGAAAAACGACTCCTTTTTAACAAACTATAGTTCGAGGTCATATATTCAGAATCTGTTAGAAGCAGGGGTTGGCATTTACTTGTATAAGAAAGGATTTACTCACAGTAAGCTTTTAATGGTCGACGATGTATTTTCAACTGTCGGCACAACCAATATGGACATCCGAAGCTTTGATCAGAATTTTGAAGTAAATGCACTTATCTACGACGAAGAAATCACAAGCAGAATTAAACAGGCATTTGAAGAAGACCTAAACAAT
Source organism: uncultured Bacteroidales bacterium (assembly GCA_964388245.1). Taxonomy (GTDB): domain Bacteria; phylum Bacteroidota; class Bacteroidia; order Bacteroidales; family M50B96; genus JAIOYV01. The sequence goes on along the minus strand of CAYLZH010000017.1, from coordinate 4,334 downwards.
AGCGAAAAAGTTGAATTGGAAACATTTAAAGATCGTAAATTAGCTCAAAAGTTTCTTGAATCTGTTGCCCGCTTGTTTAGTCCTCTACTTTAACAATTAATAAGGTGTTTGTTTTGTCTATTTTTATCAATCTCCTTTTCTTTGTATAAAAATTGAAAGACATAAGCTATGATCCTTAATACAAAGCAAAAGGCGAATTCTGTAAAATTCAGGTTTTTATTATTTGCCTTTATCACTATTATCCTGGTTGCCGTGTTGTTCCTTACCGATTTTGTAAAGCAGAAGGAAATTCCCATTGGTGTATTAATTCTGGGCGTACTTATTTATATCTTTTATATGATAAAAAAGTACAACTATATTCAATATAATGATGAAGGAGATAAAATAATCCTGAGGTATTTTAACCTGATCCCTTCAACACTCGATCACCATTCAATCGAAATTCCAAAGAAACTTTTTGTCGGATATGAAATTAAATCCAGCTTTTTCGGAATGCGCGATGAAGTCATTCTGGTGCAGAAAACAAAAAATGGTACCGCAAAATATCCTGCCGTAAGCATATCAATCCTTAGTAACGCTGAAAAGCAGCAACTAAAAAAAAGCCTGTCGAAACTGACAAAATAAAATAGAACAAAACAATAACACTTAACCAAAATATTGATTTATGCTGATTGATACTCATTCGCATATATATCTCGATCATTTCGGGAACGACAGAGATAGTGTCGTAAACCGGGCTGTTGAATCAGGAATTAACAGAATTCTCCTGCCAAACATCGATAGTACATCGATCGATGTAATGCTCAATCTTTCGGCCAGGTATCCAGACATATGTATCCCTATGATGGGTTTACATCCTGGTTCGGTAAAGCATAACTGGGAAGAAGAACTTCGCGTGGTAGAACAATGGCTAAGTAAAAGAACATTCATTGCTGTTGGCGAAATTGGCATCGATCTTTATTGGGATAAAACTTACATCGAGGAACAAAAACATGTATTTGCACATCAAATTAAATTAGCTCAAAAACACCAATTGCCATTTATCATTCATTCCAGAAATTCGTTTCCTGAAGTTTTTCAGGTATTAAAGGAAAATACCAGGGGAAAATACCAGGGTGTATTTCATGCTTTTTCCGGGAATGAAAACCAGGGGCGAATGGCTATTGAAATGGGCTTTAAACTGGGGATAGGAGGAGTTGTAACATACAAAAATTCAGGTTTGGGCGCCACGGTAAAAAAACTTGGTGTAGAAAGCCTTGTACTTGAAACCGACTCGCCCTACCTGACACCGGTTCCATACAGGGGTAAACGCAACGAAAGTTCATACATAGCAATTATCGCAAAACATATCTCAGAAATAATGGGAACAAGCATGGATGAAATTTCTGATATAACTACCCGGAACGCAAAGGAGGTCTTTAATCTTGTTGCCCTCTAAAACCATTTTTAAAACGCCAAAATTATGGATGCTTCGTAACGGATCATTCAAAGCATAAAATTTTCATTCCCAATTTTCCAAAAGTGTAATTGTATTTCGTCAGCTATGCACTATATTTGTGAAATTTTTTGAAAATCAGTATAAAGAGAGAACAGAATGAATAAATTTCCTGAGTATCAAGGATTAGATTTATCTGCTATTAACAAGGAGATTTTAAAAGTTTGGGAAAACAACAACACTTTTGCGAAAAGTTTGAGTTCCCGGGAGCATGGACCCGACTTTGTTTTCTACGAGGGGCCTCCATCTGCAAATGGGAAACCAGGTATACATCATGTAATGGCACGTACCATTAAAGATATTGTTTGCCGGTACAAAACATTGAAAGGATTTAAAGTCGAGAGAAAAGCCGGATGGGATACACATGGCCTGCCTGTAGAACTTGGTGTCGAAAAAACATTGGGGATTACAAAAGAGGATATTGGGAAAAAAATTACTGTTGAAGAATACAATGAGGCCTGTCGTACGGATGTAATGAAATACACAGATCTATGGGAAGACCTGACCCATAAAATGGGATATTGGGTAGATATGGACAACCCTTATATCACTTTCGACAACAGATACATTGAAACGCTGTGGTGGCTTTTGCAACAGCTTTTCGAAAAAGATTTGCTGTATAAAGGATACACAATTCAGCCATTTTCACCTGCTGCCGGAACCGGTCTAAGTTCACACGAGCTAAATCAACCAGGATGTTATCGCGATGTAAAAGATCAAACAGCAATCGGGCAATTTAAAGTTGTCAGAGATAATAAATCAGATTTTCTTTTTACCGATATCAAAACAGAGCTGTTTTTCCTTGCCTGGACCACAACACCATGGACACTTCCGTCGAATACAGCCCTGGCGGTTGGAGCAAATATCCGGTATGTAAAAGTCAAGACCTTTAATCAGTATACAGGCAAACCGGTTGCAATAATCTTAGCAAAAGAACTATTCAGAACATATTTCCCTGAAAAGAATGACGAACTTAATTTCGATGATTACAATCAGGGAGACAAAAAAATCCCACATCAGATTATTGGAGAATATAGTGGATCGGAACTCGAAGGAATAAGATATGAGCAGTTGCTTCCCTGGGTTAAACCCAATGGCGATGCATTTCGTGTTATTTTAGGCGATTTTGTGACTACAGAAGATGGGACAGGGATTGTTCACATTGCCCCAACATTTGGCGCCGACGACGACAGAGTTGCAAAGCAAAGTGGAATTGTTCCGCTCACAGTAATCGACAAAACTGGTAAAACCCAGCCATTGGTCGATAAAAAAGGCCGGATGTACCCTATCGAAGAACTCGACCAGCGTTTTGTTAATCAATTTGTTAATACTGAAATATATTCTGAATATGCCGGCAAATTCGTAAAAAATTCTTACGATCCCGATCTGATAGAAAATGATCCGGGCCTCGACGTTCATATTTCGGTGAATATGAAAAAGGACAACAAAGCATTTAAGGTTGAAAAGCATGTCCACAACTATCCTCATTGCTGGCGCACCGATAAGCCTGTTCTTTATTATCCGCTCGATTCATGGTTCATCAGAACTACTTCGCTAAAAGAAAGAATGATTGAGCTGAACGATTCAATCAACTGGAAACCTCAATCAACCGGAACAGGTCGCTTTGGAAAGTGGTTAGAAAATTTGGTCGATTGGAACCTGAGCCGATCCCGGTTTTGGGGCACACCATTGCCAATATGGGTTAGCGAAGACCGCGATGAAATGATATGCATCGGATCGGCAGAGCAACTCAAAAGTGAAATTGATAAGTCGATCGATGCAGGTTTTATGAAAGAAAATCCACTTGGACAGTTTACGCCTGGTGATTTTTCTGATGAAAATTATAATACTTTCGATTTGCATCGGCCCTATGTCGATCGAATTGTTTTAGTTTCGCCCAAAGGGAAAAAGATGTTTCGCGAGCCTGACTTAATCGATGTATGGTTCGATTCCGGAGCCATGCCATATGCCCAGGTACATTATCCTTTTGAAAATAAAGAAACGTTCGACAAAATATTTCCGGCAGAATTTATTGCCGAAGGTGTTGATCAAACACGTGGTTGGTTTTTCACACTGCATGCCATTGCAGCTATGATCTCTGATTCAGTATCATTTAAAAACATAATTTCGAACGGGTTGGTTCTTGACAAGAAAGGGAATAAAATGTCTAAGCGCCTTGGCAATGCCATCGATCCATTCGATACGATTGAAAAATATGGTTCCGATCCTCTTCGTTGGTATATGATTACCAATGCCCAACCGTGGGATAACCTCAAATTCGATATCGATGGGATTGATGAAGTTAAAAGAAAATTCTTTGGCACTTTATACAACACCTATTCATTTTTTGCATTGTATGCAAATGTCGATGGATTTAAGGCAAGTGAAAGTGAAGTCCCATTTAAAGACAGGCCCGAAATCGACCGGTGGATTCTGTCGGTGTTAAATTCACTGATTAAAGAAGCAGGAAATAATTACGAAGATTATTCCCCAACACGGGTCGGAAGAACTATTTCGAATTTTGTTACCGAAAACCTGAGCAACTGGTACGTAAGGCTTAGCCGGAAGCGATTCTGGGGAGGCGAATATTCGAAAGATAAAATATCTGCCTACCAAACTTTGTATACCTGCCTCGAAACGGTTGCCAGATTAGCTTCTCCTATTGCACCATTCTTTATGGAAAAACTATATATCGATCTAAATTTGGTTTCAGAAAAAGACCAAAACGGATCGGTACATTTAACACAATTCCCTGCGTATTACGAAGCCTTAATCGATAAGAAACTGGAAGAACGAATGGACCTGGCACAGAAAATATCTTCTATGGTGCTTGGACTCC
>CAYLZH010000016.1:15577-31690 GCA_964388245.1 uncultured Bacteroidales bacterium | reverse complement strand
GAAGGATTATCAATTATCCGGCCCGTGGAATTGGACAAACCACCCTTGGAAAACTTGAGGAATATGCTTCGAAACATAACATAAACCTGTGGGATGCTCTGCAACAACCGGCCAGGCCAGAGATAAACCTTAACAAAGGAACTATTTTAAAACTAAATTCATTTATCGATCTGATCCGAAGATTATCCGAGGGAATTGAAAACCGCGATGCCTATGAGAGTGCATTTACAATTGCCGGGGAGTCTGGGATCCTTAAAGATCTGCACAAGGAAAATACAACTGAAGGGATAAGCCGCAAAGAAAATATTACAGAGTTGCTAAATGGAATAAAGGAATTTGTTGATACTACTCCGGAAGACCGAACCATTCCACTGTCTGAATTTCTTGAAAATGTAGCACTTCTTACCGATCAGGACACTGATAAGGAAGAAGATTTTAATAAGGTAACGCTAATGACCATTCATTCGGCTAAAGGCCTGGAGTTTAAACATGTTTATGTTGCCGGATTGGAAGAGGGATTATTTCCTTCGAAAATGTCGAGTGGTAGTTCTCATGAATTAGAAGAAGAAAGACGCCTTTTTTATGTTGCCATTACCAGAGCCGAAGATTCGCTCACCTTATCGTATGCCAAATCGCGATATAAATGGGGAAACCTCGATAATTGCAGACCAAGCCGCTTTCTACGCGAGATCGATCCGGCCTACCTTGATGATTCAATTGAAGACAACTCTTCTGAAGAGGAGTTTGATATTCTGAATACCAATGATCAGTCATTCAAATATGGATCAGGTCGTTACCAAAAGAATAAGAATACAGGTGTATCTGCTTATTCACAGAAAAAAACATCAATAGTATCAGTACCACCCGGCCCTGCTGAGAAAACTCTTGCTGCTTCAGGCTTTAAACGGTTGGATAAAGCTGTAAATGCGGCTGGCAATGGCAAAATATCAAAGGGAACAACAGTTGAGGTAAAGGTTGGCCAGCTTGTCAATCACAGTCAATTTGGAAAAGGTAAAGTGGTCGAACTTGAAGGTGATCCTTCAAATATTAAGGCGATTGTAAAATTCGATGGCGCAGGTATAAGAAAATTATTGCTGAAGTTTGCAAAACTCGAAATCATTAACGAATGATATAAATTTCAGGTTGAGTGGCCGATAGTTTTGAGTCGCATAAGACTGAAAACTACTTTTTTATTGCAACTATCCTTATAACTTTTGCAAGCCCTTGATGACCTGCTCCCTCACTTAAGAGTATTTCAGATTCTTCGGCCATAATTATTTCGCACTTGTTTAACCATTTCGTAATGTCTTCGCAATAGTAGAGCAAATCGATGTTTTTAGGCCCGCCCGACGTTCTTCCAATTTGATTTTTTGAGAAGGCTTCCAATATAAACCGTCCGCCCGGCTTTAGAGATGCAATAAGTATATTAAATAATTCCGATCTTTCATTCTCAGGTAAGTGAAGATAGCACCAGAAAATTGCATCGTAATGATCTTCAGGTAAAAGAATACTTGTTATATCCGAAAGCACATAATTTATTTCAACTGAATTTTCTATTGCCAACCGGGCAGCCTTTTCCCTGGCAATTTCACTTATGTCAACAGCATCGACCTGCCAACCTTTTGTGGCGGCAAACACAGCATTGCGGCCTTCTCCCTCGGCAGGGAAAAATATTTTTCCAGGTGCATTTAATAATAACTGTTCACGAAGGAATTCATTGGGCTCTTTTCCATAGAAATACTCAACGCCTGAATATTTCTCATTCCACATTTGTTTCATAATTGTTGTTTGGGCGTAAAAACAGGTCTGCCTATAATTTGTTCAGAAAATGGTGAAGAATAAATTAAATGCTATTTGATTTTCTGAGAATCACCTAACCTGATTAATTCATAATTTTTCGTAATGAAAGCTCAAAATGTATGTCAGGTTTGATCTACCGTAGATTTCTATTTTTGAGGAATAGTAAGCTATTTTGATAAAATCGAAATAGAGGACGGTCAAAGATACTGTGTAGTTTGAGCTTTGAATAGAAATATTTGTGAATTAATCTGACTAAATCACACATTTGCCTGAATGGCCTCCACCGGATTCAGTCGTGAGGCAATCCATGCCGGCATAAAACCGGCAACTATTCCTATTATTACTGATATTCCAATTCCAAGTGAGATATTTTCGAAACTAAGTTTAAAATTCATATCGATCTGGTAATTGGCAATTTGTACACCAATAAATATCAGAAATAAACCTAAAAGACCTCCAATAAGAGCCAGGATAACAGATTCGAATAAAAACTGGGTGAGGATGAAATAATTTTTCGCACCCATTGCTTTTTGAATGCCAATTATGTTTGTTCGTTCGCGAACCGAAACAAACATGATGTTGGCAATTCCAAATGCGCCAACAAGTATCGAGAAACCACCGATTATAGCACCTGCAAGATTTATGATACCAAACACACTTTCGAATTGCTTTATAATAAGGCTTGCCCGGTTTAATGCAAAGTTATTTTCGGCAATGGGTTTCAACCGTCGAATCGACCGCATAATTCCGGTCAGCTCATCCAAAAGCTCTTGTATTCCGACACCCTCTTTTGCCTTTACCATGATAAAAGGAGTAACTAAATTGCTCTTTAGGTCGAATAATGTTCTTGCAAACTGAACAGGTAAAAGTATTACCCTGTCGAGAGACTGACCAATCCCTTTTCCCTCTTTTTTAAATACTCCGACAACTTTTGCCTTATGCCCTTTTACTTTTATCACCTTTCCAATCGGATCTAATCCGCTAAACAGGTTCTCTGCTATGTCGGCACCAATAACTGCCACATTCCTTCCGGTACAGGATTCAAGGTTCGAAAAATATCGTCCTTTAGCAATATCAAAAAGCCAGATTTTATCATATTCATGCGATGCACAAAGTGTCGATACATTTTCCATTGAATTTTGATGGTGATGGATATTTGCCAGGGTTGAAACAACAAATGCGGCATGCTTTGACTTTTTACTTCGTCTCATCACCAAATCAAGCTCATCGAGGGTTGGTTTGGGCCGCTGAAAATATTTCCACCACGGAAGGTCCGGCGAAAAAGCCCATGGAAATCGCTGAATATAAACGACATTGTCTCCTAACGATTCGATACTCGTCCTGATACTATTTTCAAGTGAATCGATAATCGTAAATACAGAAATAATAGCAAATATTCCAATGGTGATACCCATTAACGACAAGAATGTTCTTAACTTATTTACAATAAGTGAGTTATATGCAAAGAACAAACTTTCTTTTAGTAAGCGGAAAATTAACATCGACAAATTTTAATTAACAATCATTTTTTTGATGATACTTTGTTGCTCCGAAATTAGAGAAAATAAATATATCCCTGGGGCCAAGCTGTATTTTTGTGCATCGAATTCCACAATATGCCGTCCGAAAGATCGCGATTCATTATCAATAAGAGTTGTTAACTCCTGTCCTAAAAGATTTAGTATCTTAAGACTTACTTTCGATTCTTTGTATAGGGTATACTTTATATTGGTTTTTATGGTAAATGGATTGGGAAAATTCTGTGACAGGCTAATTTCTGAGGATTGAAATTCTTCCACATCAAGGTTTTGGGTATCGATAAGTGCAGTCCAAACACTTAGTTGTGAGTTTTCCATACGTGTCCAGATAGGCCGTACGGTATTGTTATGGGCTGAAATATTATTATAGTCACCCATAAATACATTCGCTGATGGGACAAATGGCAATTCTGACACACGGAAATTATGGAAAGTCTGTCCACCGTCTTTCGAAACAGCCATGTAAACATCGGTTTGACTATCGGTATAATTTCTCCGGTCGTAAAATACAAACCACAAGTAGCCGGTAATCTGATCAATTGCCATCCAGGTAAGGAACTGATGACTCACCGTGGAGTCGCTGTTTACACGGGCAGGCGAAGTCCATGTATTTCCTCCATCGGTAGATTTTGTTAACCAGACATCAGTATCATCGGATCCGTTTCGCTGATCACTCCAATTTATATAGATCGAACCTTTATCAGGGCCTCCGCTTGTGTCACATGCTGTAACAGGCAGGCCATTGCATCGCTGCAAACCCGGAACAGCATAATCCCACCCACCCGGGATTCCGGTAACAAAAATATCATTTGCCAACCAGGTATTTCCTTCATCCAACGACCGATCGAAATAAATTCCTTCTGTTCCGGCCCATGCTACATATACCTCACCATTTGGACCAACTGCCGGAACTGCTCCTTCAACTGTATTGTCACTGTCGATGCAATCGCCGGCAATTTTGTTGAGTCGAACAGGTACTTCCCAGGAGTTTCCGTTGTCGGTCGATTTTGTAAAAAGAATATACGAACTATCGGTCGATGCACTACTGCCATATGAATCGAATTGAGTCCAACTGACATAAATATTATTGTTCGACCGGTCGACCGCCGCCCACTCTTTGTCTTGTTGTTTTGGCCAGAAATCAGCAAAAAAGGTAACATTCCCCCAACTTACTCCTCCATCAACCGATTTTTGACAAACCATCCTGTCGATGAAAAAATTATAATCAGGAAATGATAAATGGAAAAAATAATAATGACCTGCCGTATCTACAATTATGCATGGATCGCCCCACACATTGTAATCAGAGCTCATTACATCAATGGTCCAGCTTTGCCCGCCATCCGATGAAAAATATACATTATTAATATTGGCACCTGCAACTAATTGCTGTGTATTTTCAGGATTAATAACAATTGCAGGTTCTTCAGGATTATTTTGATCGCTGATCATTACATTTGGATGTTGTGAAAATCCATTAGACAGGATGCAAATCAGTGCAAAGAGGAAATAATATTTCATAATCGAGATTGATTTTTATTGAACTTGATAAAGCGAGTGGCAAAAAAGGCCTCACTCGAGAAATAAAACAACATTAAACTTAAAAATATTCCAGGGATGGCTGCAATTTCTCTGAGTAGAATTAGTGCGGCTAAACAATAACAAATCGAAATGGCTGTCAGGAAAACAAATGCAAGGCTAATTGCAAACGATTTGTAGCGGTGAAACAAAATTGCAAGGATCATGGAAATTATCATAAGCATAAGATTTGCCCATAAATGAATTGACCTCCCAAAAATTCGGTATATAGCTGCCATTCCACCGTATCCAAGACTAATAAAGTAGAAATACCTGAAAATGGAATTGGTTATTTGCCTGGCATCCCCGACTGATGTAATCATACTGAATTGGAAAAAACGCTGATTTTTAATACTTATTGGAGCAAAACGTTCCTGGTCTAAATCATTCTCGGAGCGAATAATTCCCCGTTTTATCGATTCTTCAATAATCAGGTTTCTCGCTTCGGGAAGATATTCGTCGCGAAGTATCAATGCCCTTGTTAATGCATTATCATCCAAGTCCAAAACCTTGTTTCTTTCAAATGTCATTTTATCGGTAGTTCAAATCTCTCTACAAAACTATTGAATATAAATGAAGTTTTTGATAGAACATATTTAATAATGATAATGATCTATTAGTTTCAAAAATATCGTCAGCAAAATTGTTCAGCCGGATTATTTTATATCTGGATTATTCAACCTAAATTTGCCCTCCATGACAAGATGAAATATCAATTGATTGAACATAAATTGATTCGGGAATAGAAAAACATAAAGTAATGAAAACGAAATCATTCATAATAATCGCTCTGTTAGCAGCAATCTTAATTAGCATTTTTTCCTGTGAGGAAGATTTCCCAAAGGATGAAGTCCTCGGAAACTGGCAAATCCACAGGTTTTACTATAAAAACCCCGACACAGCTTTTTCTCCTGATATTTTTATCCATGATACCATAATTGAAAACCTAACTCCTACCGATAGTCTTTTTGACACTATTACAAGCAGATTTGGCTGGTTTAAAGTATCGCTGTATGAAGACCTTTCGCTGTATGCCGAAGAAATTACCGGCGATAGCACCTATGGTTACTGGGAGCGCCTTACTGATGAAGACATCAGGATTTGGATGAATGGGAGGTCACTCGAGCTGAACAAGCAAGATGCTGACAACTATATTTATTACGAATATTATCTTGATAATTTATACCATCAGAAATTATCGCGGAAAGTTTTCTGGAAACGGATAAACTAAAAATTCAACCAATTCCCTAATATTTATCACACCTGATTGATATAAGGTTATTTTCGAGTGTAATCCAAACATAACTATTATCATCCTAAAATACTGACTTTAATCATGTTTTGACAAAATTAGCAGAGATAGTAATTTTCATCTGTACGCTAATTTTAACATCAATCAATCATTCTAAATTCTTTTCTTATAACACAGTAGCAGTTACAGTTCCCTTAGCACACCATATGTTATACAGCACATTAGTATTATCAAAAGATATAATATCTATATTCGACTGTTAAAGGAATAAATTCAAGAGACAAAATTTTGAAAAACCATCATGCATATGTGCTTTTTAGCCGGGATATCAATTGGTATTTGTATCCTTATTCAAGCACAAAAAATGGTTTTCATGGCAATGGATTTTTACATAATGTTATAAATTAGAGCAATTTATTAATTAATAAACTTTTATACTATGGATCATGGAGTTGCAGTAAAACTTGGTGTGGATCTCGCATCAAAGAAAAAAACAAAGCTGGGAATATGGCTCTTCTTTCTTTACACCATTGTGTACGGAATTTTTGTTGCCATTGGTGTTGTAAACTACGAAGCAATGGGGAAATTAGTAGTCGGAAACCAAAACCTTGCAGTTATATATGGATTCGGATTAATTATTTTTGCAATTATCCTTGGGCTTATTTACAATTGGATATGCACCGGTTACGAAAACAAAATGAATAAGGAGGTTTAGTCATGATTTATGGATTTTCAATACTGGCAATTATTTTATTTGTTGTTTTTGTACTGTTTGTATTAGGGCTCTCCTTTTATTTTGGATCAAAAACCAAATCATCGAGTGGTTATTATGCAGCAGGAGGTACTATCCATTGGGCCGTTAACGGAGTTGCTTTTGCAGGCGATTACCTTTCAGCCGCATCGTTCCTTGGAATTTGTGGAATGATCGCTTTTGTTGGTTACGACGGATTTCTTTATTCAATTGGTTACCTGGCTGGCTGGATCGTTGCACTGTTTCTTGTAGCCGAACCAATGAAACGACTTGGGAAATACACCTTTACCGACGCGCTCGATTCAAAATTTAATTCAAAAGCAATTCAGCTTACTGCTGCAATAAGTACACTGATAGTATCAATTTTTTATCTGATACCTCAAATGGTTGGTGCCGGAACCCTTGTTGAACCTCTACTTGGATTACCCCACTGGGTTGGAGTTGTAATTGTCGGGGCAATAGTAATTTTTATTGTTGCTACAGCCGGGATGACCTCCACAACTTATGTCCAGTTCATTAAAGGAGGGTTGTTAATCATATTCTCAACAATCCTGTCAATTTATATTTTCAACCATGGGCTTACCTTAACACCCGATCAGGAAGATCAACCTTATCATGAGTTTATTACACTTTCCACTGGCGATATGCAGGGATTTACCGAACTCGGAACTGTTGAAGCAGGCGGAGTTACTTTGGCAAAACTTGAAAAAAGTGGAATTATCCGGTGGTTCTCGAAATATGGCGATACATATTACGAAGCCCTTTCTATAACCAAAAAAGAATCAGGTGATAAGCTCTTCAATGGCGAACCAAAGGAAGCAGGTAAGTTTTTTCTGGTCGGACACATGACCAAAATCGTAATGGATGGAAAAGAAGTGGAAGAAACCGGCCCGTTAGGTCCATTCAAATTCCTGGGAGTAATAAACTCCAGCGAACTGGCCCGGTATCCTAAAGTAAAATTCAACGATGGCAACAACAAGATAACTGTTTTTCATCAGGTAATAACTCAAGGAAGTGAAATGTTAATACCTGGTCTTAAGTTTAAAATTGGAAAAGGCGCTACACCTATTTCAAAATTAAATTTTGTTTCTCTTATGTTGGCCTTATTCCTTGGAACAGCTTCGCTTCCCCACATCCTAATCCGTTACTACACAGTACCAAGCCAAAAAGATGCAAGAAAATCGACGATTATTGCGATTGCTGCAATTGGATTTTTCTATGTTCTTACCATGTTTATGGGCTTAGGTTCGGCAGTAAATGGTGTCTTAAACATGGACGATGGAAACATGTCAGGTCCACTATTGGCCAAAGCCTTTGGTGTAACATTGTTTGCAATTATATCGGCTATTGCTTTTGCTACTATCCTCGGAACGGTGAGTGGACTAATTGTAGCCTCGTCCGGGGCAATTGCCCATGATATAGTCGACCGGTACATGGATAAGCAACTTACCGATAAAGCGAAGGTCAAGGCAGGAAAGATAGCCGCTTTCTCAGTCGGTGTAGTTGCCATTATTCTTGGAATCCTGTTCAGAGGCATGAATGTTTCCTTCCTTGTTGGATGGGCATTTGCTGTTGCAGCCTCGGCGAACCTGCCTGCAATTATTATGCTCTTATTCTGGAAAAAAACAACTGCAAAAGGTATTGCCTGGTCAATAATAATAGGAATTGTTACCGCACTGGGAATCATAATTACAGGACCATCAATAAGCAAGCAGTTTTTCGGAACCGAAGGACTGCATTCACTTGATTCTCCTGCAATAGTATCTGTTACAGCTGCCTTCTTGTCCCTCGTAATTGTTTCGCTACTTACACAAAAAGACAACGAAAAATTAGAAGCTGCAAAAGTTTAAAAATTTTCTATGATAAATGAAGCAATATCCTGATATAGAATCTCAGGATATTGCTTTTCTTTATTAACCTTAAACTATTCATTACTAATTATTAAAATTGATTACCCATAAAACTAAAATAATATGAGAAGATTTACTTTACTGATTATTTGTGCTTGTATAAGTTTCAGCCTAATGGGACAAGACAAGCCCGAAGCACCAAAATATGGAATTAAGTTTTCAGGATTTATTAAAAGTGATTTCTTTTATGATACACGACAGGTAACACATATCCGTGATCGCCATTTCCTATTTTATCCCAATCCGGTTGATGCCGATGATTCTGATGCTGACATTAATGACAATCCAAGTGTTAACTTCCTGGCCATCCAAAGCAGGCTTAAAGGAACTGTAACCGGACCAGAGGCTTTTGGAGCAAAGGCTACCGGAGTTCTTGAAGCTGATTTCTTTGGTGGAGGAGCAAATATCTTCCGCGTTCGTCATGCAATAATTAAGCTGAACTGGGAGAAAGCAGAATTGCTGTTTGGCCAGTATTGGCATCCAATGTTTGTAACCGGTTGTTTTCCGGGTACAGTTTCGTTTAATACCGGAGTTCCTTTTCAACCATTCTCCAGAAATCCACAAGTCAGGTTTACATATAGCCTTGGCAGCTTAAAACTGATTGCTGCGGCAATGACACAACGCGATTTTGCCGGTATTGGTGGATATGCCTCCCTGAGCAATTCAGGCATGCCAGATTTCCATGGTCAGGTTCAATTCATTAATGAAAACATCTATACCGGGGCAGGAGCAGGATATAAAACCGTAAAACCATTCCTGACTAATGCTTTTGAACAGGCTACCGATGCTACATTAGGTTCTTTTTACTCAATTGCGTATCTAAGGATTAACGCCAAAGCAATTACTTTTAAGGTTGAAGGTGTTTATGGTCAGAACATGGCAGACCACTTAATGTTTACCGGATTTGCTGTGCATGAAATCGACATTGTAAGTGGGGATGTTACTTACACGCCCATGAACCAGCTAAACCTGTGGGCCGATATTCATACCAATGGCAAGAAAGTACAATATGGTTTGTTTGCAGGATACCTGCAAAACCAGGGCACTAGCGATGAAATTGTTGGAGATATTTCTACACGGTTCACAAATGAACAATTCCTCGACAATGTAATGCGTGTTTCACCCCGAATAATCTTTAATTCCGGGAAGGTAAGGATTGCAGGAGAAGTGGAATATACTGCTGCCGCTTATGCAAAACAACTCGACGAGGGTGGATACGATGTCGACGAATTTGGCAAGGCCAATGAAACCGAAACCGTTTCAAACATCCGCTTTTTATTGGGAGTATATTATTTCTTCTAAAATACAATTCAGTTCAAATTCAGAACAGGCCGGGTAAATCATTGTTATTCCGGCCTGTTTTATTTATCAGTCATGATAATATTTACTATTTTTGAATCAGGTATAAGAATTGATTTCAGAAATTTAATATAAAATCCGTGTTGCAAATAAATGCGAATTGCCATTGTAACCGACATACACGAAGATATTGTTAGCCTCAGGCAGGCTTTAAGAAAGATCGACCGCCTTTCAATCGACAAAGTTGTTTGTCTTGGTGATATCTCAGGCTTTAGCGTTCCTCATTATGAGCACCACAACACACGGTCGGCACATGAATGTTTGAAACTGCTCAGGAAAAACTGTGACCTATTCGTACTTGGAAATCACGATTTACATGCGATTAAACGGATACCCCATTATTCACCAAATTTCGAATATCCTGACAATTGGTACGAACTGAATTATTTTGAAAAGGAAGAGACTGCTAATGGGCAACTTTGGATTTATGAAGAAAATGAATTACCACCGCTGTATTCAAGAGATGATATCCGGTTTCTTTCAAAACAAAACGAAATCGAGGTTTTCGAGATCAATGGTTTAAGTATTTTATTTAGTCATTTTGCCTACCCCAACCTTACCGGTTCTGAGCGGGAGTTTTATTTTATCCCAGAAGATTTTACCATGCATTTTGAGTTTATGACAAGGAAGAAATGCAACATTGGAATTATTGGTCACGCCCATCCTGCCGGACTTTTATACTTTACACCAACCTTAACCATTAATAAAGGATTTCGAAAAAGGTCAATCCCTGACGACCAGGTTAGCATTGTAGCCCCATCGATCTCACAATCAGGAAAGAAAAACGGATTCCTCATTATCGATAGTAAAAAATACGAAGTTGAAGCAGTACGAATTTAATATCCCTCACCATGCCAACAAGAAACCTGCGTAAATTTTATCTAAGCATAGTCCTGCCATCATTTCTGGCCATTATTCTGTTTATCATCTCAATCTATATACTTATTATTCCAACTTTCGAAAGGAATATTATGGACAGGAAAAAAGAAATGATTCATGAACTGACCAACACTGCATGGAGCCTTGCCGATGAATATTATATTGAATTTACCGATTCGCTGCTCGACGAAGAAAAAGCAAAACAGGTGGCGGCCTCAAGAATTGAAAGGATGAGATATGGTGTTGAATCAAAAGACTATTTCTGGATTATTAATATGCAACCGGAAATGGTAATGCACCCCTACCGGAAAGATCTTTATGGTCAGGACCTGTCGACCTATTCCGATCCAAACGGTAAAAGGTTTTTTATCGAAGTAGTTGATATCATAAAACAAAATGAAGAAGGTTATATCGATTATTTCTGGCAATGGAAAGACGATTCCACGCGAATAGTTCCTAAGCTAAGTTATGTTAAAGCGTTCGAGCCGTGGGGCTGGATAATTGGAACAGGCATCTACCTCGAAGATGTTCGGGAAGAAACCGAGGCCTTGCAAAACCACCTGCTGAAAATTTCATTTGTTATTACTTTTCTGATAGTCATGATAATATCGTATGTAATCCGTCAGAGCCTTAAAATCGAAACCAAACGAAAAAGGGCTGAAGATCAATTAAAATTATCGAGCCAAAAATACAAGTCTTTAGTAGAAGCTTCGACAGAGGGGACTTTAATGCTGATTGACAACCGGATTATTTTTGCCAATCTGAAATTATCAAACCTGATTGGTTTTGAGCCCGGCGAAATAATTGGTTCCAGTGTTAGTGATTTTTTCAAGATAAATTGGGATGAATCGGTTCGGAAAATTACCAAACCGAATAAATCGTTCAACTTCGAATCGCAAATTGCAAAAGGGAAAAACACAGGTTCCGAAGTTGTTTTATCCATCTCAAAAATAGACTACGACGGACATGTGGCAATTATTGTAATTGTTAAAGAAATATCGACCAAGGAACAAATTGAAAAGGAAACCGGGCTCTTAACTTACGAGCTCCAAACCCTGCTTCTTTTGATGAATCAGCCAATTAGTCATTTCATAGAACCGATACTAAAATGCAAGCTCGACGAAACAATCGAAAATGCAGCCAAAACCATGACCCGGAAAAAACAGGATATCGTCTTTATCACCAACCAAAATGAAATTATCGGGGTGGCAAATGATTACGATTTGCGTGTCAGGGCATTAGCCCAATCGCTCGATCCCGGAAATCCGATATCACTTATCATGTCGTCTCCTATTCTAAGTATAAAAGACGATGCCCTAATCTACGAAGCAAACCTAATGTTCACCACAACAGGGGTGTCGCATTTGGCTGTAAAAGATAGCAGTGGAAAGATAATTGGAAAAATCAGCAACGAAGATATTTATTCAGTACAACGGAATTCGTTAAGCTATTTGATAAAGGAAATAGAACACTCCGAAAATGTTAAGCATCTGAAAGGAATTGTAACAAAACTTCCGGTTTTGGTTAAGGCCCTGTTAGATAGCGGCGCACTAATTCAAAACATTACAAGAATTGTTACATCGCTCACCGATGCCATTACAGAACGCATAATCCAGCTTACTATTGAGGAAATTGGTGAGGCACCATGTAATTTTGCTTTTGTTGTTCTTGGTAGTGAAGCCAGGATGGAACAATCACTGGCAACCGACCAGGACAATGCAATAATATACCACGATGATTATAACACACCTGAAGTTCAGCAGTACTTTTTAATTCTGGCCGGAAAAGTAAACCAGGCACTCCACGAAACAGGATATAAATTGTGTAAGGGTGATGTTATGGCACGCAATCCCAAATGGAACCAACCACTCGAAACATGGAAAAAATATTTCAGTAACTGGATTTTAACACCCGATCCACAGAACATTCTCGACACCAGCATATTTTTCGATCTTAGATACATTTTTGGCGACATATCACTGGTTGAGGAACTCAAAGAATTTGTTTTCTCAGTCACCCAGCAGCGCGATATGTTTTTTCATCATCTTGCCCAGTCGGTAATATGGCTCAAACCACCTACTGGTATGTTTGGCAAAATTAAAGCTGTAGACGACGACAAATCGCATCAATACCTTGAAATTAAAAAGATAATCCTTCCTATTATTAGTTTTATCCGTGTATATGCATTAAAAAATCAACTCAGCGTTACAAACTCCCATCAACGATTGAAAAAACTTTATGCATCTAAAATATTTTCAAAGGAATTGTACGACGAGCTCTACCAGTCGTATAACTACCTTATGATGCTTCGGTTCAGGTCGCAAGCCAACCAGTTGCTAAATAACGAAGCACCTGATAATAATATCGACACCAACGAATTGTCTGACATCGAAAAAACCACCCTGAAAAAGATACTCTCAGGAGTTAATAATATTCAGTCGAAACTAAATCTCGACTTTAAAGGAATGGTCTAACAAACCATAGCGAAATCAATAAAGTTATTGTTCCTCATTTCTATCGATTGAAAAGAAGTATATTTGCATTTAAAAACCATAACTATGACTCATTTAAAAGAAACCGATAAAGCTCCGGCTATCAACTCTTTCGATCAGGATGGAAATAGTTTTAACCTCGAAGATTACAAGGGTAAAAAGTTGATCCTTTACTTCTATCCTAAAGATAACACTCCCGGATGCACAAACCAGGCCTGCAACCTGCGCGACAACTTTGAGAACTTAAAACAGAAAGGTTTTCTGGTCTTTGGAATCAGTCCTGATTCGGCAAAATCGCATAACAGATTTATCGAAAAGCACAGTTTACCATTTCCGTTTATTATGGATGAAGACAAAAAAATCATGAACGATTTCGGTGTTTGGGGCGAGAAAAAGAACTACGGCCGCACTTATATGGGGGTGCATCGAACTACCTTTATTATCGATGAAGAAGGGAATATCGAAAAATTGTTCACTAAAGTTAACACCAAAGCCCATACTGACCAGATCCTGTCTTCGTATGAATAATTAAAGAAAACGTAAGCCGGATATCAATTCCATTCCTCAATTAATTAATTACTAAACTACTTAGTTACCAAATCACTAAAAAGATGGCAAAAGAAAATAACGAAAACGATATCAAAAAAGAAAAACTGAAAGCGCTCAACCTGACCATTGATAAAATTGAAAAAAATTATGGGAAGGGAACCATAATGAAGATGGGAGGAAAAGTAATTGAAAATGTTCCTGTTATATCATCAGGATCGATTGGTCTTGATTATGCTTTAGGAATAGGAGGTTACCCTCGTGGTCGTATCGTCGAAATCTATGGCCCGGAATCGAGTGGTAAAACTACACTTGCAATACATGCCATTGCCGAAGCTCAGAAAGCAGGAGGTGTTGCCGCATTCATTGATGCAGAACATGCTTTCGACCGATTCTATGCTGAAAACCTGGGTGTTGATACTGAAAACCTTTTTATTTCGCAGCCCGATAATGGAGAGCAGGCCCTGGAAATAGCCGATCACCTAATACGCTCTGGTGCTATTGATATTGTTGTTATCGACTCGGTTGCTGCTCTCACACCAAAAGCAGAAATCGAGGGGGAAATGGGTGATTCTAAAATGGGACTTCAGGCACGCTTAATGTCACAAGCTTTACGTAAACTTACTGCCAACATCAATAAAACAGGCACCACTTGTATTTTTATTAATCAATTACGAGATAAAATCGGGGTAATTTTCGGTAATCCTGAAACAACAACCGGAGGTAATGCACTTAAGTTTTATTCCTCGGTACGTGTAGATATTAGAAAATCGAGCCAGATTAAAGATACTGAAGAAATTAAAGGAAACCGCACAAAAGTAAAAGTAGTTAAAAACAAACTTGCTCCACCTTTCCGTAAAGCCGAATTCGATATTATTTACAGCGAAGGAATCTCCAAAATCGGCGAGATCATAGACCTTGGAGTCGACTTTAATATTGTAAAGAAAAGTGGATCGTGGTTTAGCTATGGCGAAACCAAGTTGGGACAAGGCCGTGATGCAGTAAAAGCGTTGCTGCTTGACAATCCTGAGCTGGCAGGTGAGTTGGAAGGAAAAATAAAAGAAGCATTGGAAAGCAATAAAAACTAATTCTTCCAAATATTCAATCAATAAAACAATATTGAACACAAACAGTATAGTAGCCCGACAGGCATTGATCATGCATATAATTCGAAATTTTACAATCCTGATTTTCATAACGCTTTTGGCATGGTCATGTACCCATTCGCCAAATAATCAAACAGAGCGACAAACTCAGGCACAACAAATTGATTCAGGTTCAATTGAATTTCTTAATCAGAAGATAAATTCAGGAATAAAAAAACCGGAGTTATTTGTTAACCGTGCAAAAATGCATGTTGAACAAGGAAGTTACAAAGCTGCAATTAAGGATATTGAAATCGCCATTAAGATAGACTCCTTAAATTGCGACAACTATCTTTTATTGGCCGAATACCAGTTGTTGTTAGGCCGGTCGGGGAAATCGAAAGAAAGCCTACAAAAATGTCTTTCCATTGATCCGGAGCATTTGCAGGCGATGCTAAACCTTGCCGAAATTCATCTATATGTCGGGCAGTACAATGAGTCGATGGATTGGCTGATAAAAGCTCAAAAGAAAAACCACAACAATGCCAGAATATATTTCATAAAATCACTCATTTACAAAGAAACCGGGGATACTACAAAGGCTATCGACAATCTCTACTCAACCATCGAAAAAGATCCGGGTAATTATGAAGGCTATATGCTCCTGGGCCAGCTTTATGCTAATAAGGATGATAGCATGGCTTTATCATTTTTCAGGAATGCGCTTCACATTATGCCCAACAGTATTGAGGCCTACTATAACATTGGTATGTTTTACCAAAATCACAACATGCCTGACAAAGCATTGACGAGCTATCAAAAGTTACTGGAAAATGCCGATCCGGAATACCTGTTTGCATTGTATAACATTGGTTATCTGTATTTAATTTTCTTTAAGGAATATGATAATGCAATAAACTATT
>CAYLZH010000016.1:0-15567 GCA_964388245.1 uncultured Bacteroidales bacterium | reverse complement strand
ATTTTACGCAGTGCATTGAACAAAAAAGCAATTATTACCAGGCATTTCACAACCGTGGATTTGCCTACGAACAACAAGGGCACTACGATTTGGCCAGAACCGATTATAAAACTGCTGTGAATATTCTTCCGAATTATCCGCTTAGCGTGAAAGCTTTAAACCGGCTGGATAAGATCGGTCAATAATCGACTCAAATCTGTTTCCGGACTTTATCTCTTCTAAAGTGTACTATTTCGCTGTGCCGGTAAAAAAGTCCATAGAGAATATGGTTTCTTGCATCTTTTTTCGTTTTTTGTTGCATGATAAATTAAAATTTTTGAATTATGTCAGATATAAAAAATTTAGAACCCAGAGTAGTTTGGGAACACTTTAACGACATCCTTGCCGTTCCAAGGCCATCAAAGAAAGAAGAAAAAATTATTGCCTTTTTGATGGAGTTTGGCAAAAAACACAAATTGGAAACTAAGCGCGATGAAATTGGCAATGTACTAATTTCGAAGCCTGCCACCACCGGTAAAGAAAACGTAAAAACTATCATCCTGCAAAGCCATATCGATA
This sequence comes from uncultured Bacteroidales bacterium, assembly GCA_964388245.1. Lineage (GTDB taxonomy): Bacteria > Bacteroidota > Bacteroidia > Bacteroidales > M50B96 > JAIOYV01. The sequence goes on along the minus strand of CAYLZH010000016.1, from coordinate 15,009 downwards.
TGGTGTGTGAAAAGAATTCAGATGTAGAACATGATTTCGAAAACGATCCTATTAAAGCATATATCGATAGCGACTGGGTAACGGCAGATGGAACAACCCTTGGTGCCGACGATGGCATCGGTATGGCTGCTCAAATGGCAATCCTCTCATCAAATAACCTTGAACACGGCCCTGTCGAATGTCTTTTTACTGTTGATGAAGAAACCGGACTGTCAGGTGCTTTTGCACTCCAGTCGGACTTTATGACCGGAAATACGCTCATTAATCTTGACTCGGAAGATGAGGGCGAACTTTTTATCGGGTGTGCCGGAGGTATCGACACTGTAGCAAAATTCAAATTCAAAAAAGAAAAATTCCCCGACAAGTACCTGGCTTACAAAATAAGTATAACCGGTTTGAAAGGAGGACATTCAGGTGATGAAATCCACAAAGGGCTTGGTAATTCAAATAAAATAATGACCCGGTACCTTTCGTATTGCTTTAAAAACTATAAAATCAGGCTAAACGATTTCGATGGGGGAAATCTTCGTAATGCCATTCCCCGCGAAGCCTTTGCAACCATTATTGTGGCTCCTAAGCACAAGGAATCTTTTGAGGACTTCTTTAAGGAGTATGTTGAAAAGGTGAAATTCGAGTTAGCCATTACCGAAGCAGATTTTACTATGTCGTTTGAGGAATGCGAATTGCCAAAGTTTGTAATCGACAAGAAAACCACCAGAAATTTACTGAATGCCCTGTATGCCTGCCCTCACGGGGTTATAAACATGAGTCAAAGAATGCCTGGCATGGTTGAGACATCTACAAATCTGGCATCGGTGAAATTCACCGGTAAAAACTTTATTGAAGTAACTACCAGTCAGCGAAGTGATATTGATACGGGCAAGGACTACGTTTCGAAAATGGTAGCAAGTGTATTTACCCTGGCAGGTGCAAAAGTTAGGCACTCTGATGGTTACCCGGGCTGGTCACCAAATCCCGACTCCGAAATCATGAAATTAACAAGGGATACATACAAAAAGCTTTTCGGCAATGAACCTGTAGTTCGATCGATTCATGCAGGTTTGGAATGTGGACTATTCCTCGAAAAATATCCGGGAATGGATATGATCTCATTTGGCCCAACCCTTCGCATGGTACATTCACCCGATGAGAAAATCCACATCGGTACCGTACAAAAATTCTGGGACTTGCTGATTGAGGTGCTTAAGGAAGTAAAATAAGCTATTCACCACAGAGACACGAAGACGCTGAGTTACTTTATGGCTTAGTGCCTCAACGGTTCTCCTTCTTTTTGCAACCCAATCATTCTATAATATTAAACTATGTCATTCTCAAGATTTCTATGGATGCTCTTTTGTCTGATCCCATTCTTTGTGAATTGTCAGGAAAGAACAATCCATGTGTTTGTGGCTTTATGCGACAACAAACACCAGGGAATCGTTCCCGTACCTGAAAAATTAGGAAACGGCAAGGATCCCGCTAACAATCTGTATTGGGGTGCCGTTTACGGGATAAAATCTTATCTCAAACACAATGCTACGGAATGGAAACTTATTAAAACCTTCCCGTCGGAAAATCCTAAAATCCTGGAGCGAGTTCTTTTCAAACATCAGTCGAAGGAAATTTATATGCTTGCTGATGCCTACGATGGTGAAGAAATAAAAACATGCACCGAAGATTTCCTGCTAGCTTCGAACAGGCAAAACCCAGTACAAATAAGACCCGATTCATTGAATCTAAGTTTTGGGGGACACGCCAACCTTATTGTCTACATCGGACACAATGGGTTGATGGATTTTTTTGTGGATCTGGAATACCAACAAACCGACTCAGCAAAGCCAGAGGTTTTCATCTTAGCCTGTATCAGCAAAGAATATTTTAAAGATGAACTTAAATTGTCTGGCGCAAAGCCCATTCTTTTGACAACCAACCTAATGGCTCCTGAAGCTTATACGCTAAAAGGTGCGATTGATGGATGGATATTGAACGAAGAGGATGCAAAGATTGTTGAAAGGGCAGCCAAAGCTTACAACAAATACCAGAAGTGTGGGATAAAAGGAGCCCAAAGATTATTCACTTCAGGAATTGATTAATACGTTGACGAACAAACGCAAACATAGCGCATTTATTAAAGCTGAAGCACGTCGACTGGGATTTGCAGCCTGTGGGATTTCCAGGGCTGGATTCCTTGAAGAGGAGGCACCACGACTCGAATCGTTTCTTAAGAAAGGATACCATGGCAAGATGAACTACCTTGAAAACCATTTCGACAAACGACTCGACCCTACGCAGCTGGTTGATGGGGCAAGATCGGTGGTTAGCCTGCTTTTTAACTATTTTCCTTCTAAAACTCAAAAGGATACAGAAGATCCCAAAATATCGAAATATGCCTATGGTACAGATTATCACTTTGTTATAAAAGAAAAGCTTAATTTGCTATTAAAGGCTGTCAAGACTAAAATCGGTGAAGTGAATGGCCGGGTATTCGTTGATTCTGCCCCAGTTATGGAACGGGCATGGGCAGTTAAATCAGGACTCGGATGGATTGGCAAAAACGGCAACCTGATTGTGCACAAAGCAGGCTCGTTTTTTTTTCTGGCCGAATTGATCATTGATCTTGATCTCGAACAAGATCAGGCAATAAAGGATTTTTGTGGCACATGTAATAGGTGCCTGGATGCCTGCCCAACCGGAGCCATCGTTAAACCAAAGGTGATTGATGGCAGCCGGTGCATTTCATATTTTACAATTGAAATAAAAGATGAAATCTCAACTGAAATGAAAGGAAAGTTCGACAACTGGATCTTTGGCTGTGATATTTGCCAGGATGTTTGCCCATGGAATCGATTTTCGACGATACACGAAGAACCTCAACTTGGTCCGCGACAAGAAATCCTCGACCTGAACAAACAAGGCTGGCAAGAGATGACCCAGGAAACTTTTAGTAAGATTTTTAAGAATTCAGCAGTAAAACGGACTAAGTTTTCAGGGATAAAAAGAAACCTGAAGTTTTTGGAAGGATAAAATCATTTGACATCAACAATCAATTCACCGCGAAGGCACAAAAGCACAAAGCAAAAATCTCTGTGACTTCGTGTCTTTGCGGTAATTCAAATTACTAATAATTCTCTTCCTTCACTTGCATGTATGATTTTGGATGCAGGCAAGCCGGACAGGTTTCTAAAGCTTTTTCAGCTTCATAAACATATCCACAATTGAGGCATTTCCACCAGACCTTTCCATCTTTAAGGAAGACGCTTCCTTCATCGATGTTATTAGCCAACTTACGGTAGCGTTTCTCATGTTCGGCTTCTACCTTTGCAATCATTTTAAATGCAATTGCTACTTCCTTGAATCCTTCTTCTTTGGCTATCTCTGCGAACTTTGGATACAAGTCGGTCCATTCTTCGTTTTCGCCATCGGCTGCAGCCAATAAATTCTCAAGGGTTGTGCCTTCTTTTCCTGCAGGATAGGCCGCTGTAATCTCACACATTCCTACTTCCAGGAATCTGAAAAAACGCTTAGCATGTTCTTTTTCCTGAAGAGCAGTTTCCATAAATATATCATGAATCTGCTGATAGCCTTCCTTTTTAGCAATTTTCGCAAACATCTCGTAACGATTACGGGCCTGCGATTCGCCTGCAAAGGCCTTTAATAAATTCTGTTCGGTTTGGGTTCCTCTTAAACTCTTTTCCATTTTTTTATCTCCTAAGTGAATATAATTGGTGTTTTATATTTTTTCAAAATCCTCTTTCTCAACGCCACAAGTAGGACATTTCCAATCATCTGGTAAATTCTCAAACGAAGTACCTGGTTCGATTCCTTTCGCTGGATCTCCCTTTGCAGGATCGTAAACATGTCCACAAACCATACATTGGTACTTAGGCATTTCAGGCTTTAGTAGCTTTTTTGCTAATTTTGTCCGATCAATAAAGGTTGGAGCATTCTTTGGCGCAAATCCTTTCTTCACATTGCGATAATAATCGTAGGTTAATGGGTCAAGGTCATCCGAAAGGATCTCGGCCGACAATACCTCACCAATAAAAATATAATGTGTACCGGCATCAAATGTATTGGTTAGCCTGCAATCGAAAACAGCCACCGAATCGGTAATAATTAATGGAGTACCTGTTTTGCCAATATTGAACTCAACATCTTTCATCTTGTTGGTGTCTTTACCACTGCGATAACCGAAAGTTGAAATGATGTTTGAGACAGGCTCTTTCTGCAATACGGAAATACCAAATGCATTATTCTCCTTAATCAAATCTGTCGAGTAGTTATCTTTATTACAACATACTGCAAACTGAGGTGGATTCGCCGTAACCTGAAAAACAGCATTAGCAATCAATCCATTAGCTTTCTTCTCTGTCCCTGAAGATACAACATAAAGACCGTATGATACTTTATATAGTGCTTCGAAATCTATCATATTATCAATTTTATTGGTTAGTCGACTTTTTTACCTGAATTTGAAGCTTAATTTCTTCAATATCATAGCCCGGAAGTGGATTTTCGTTGAAATAATTTTGTAATATATCATTTAATTTATCATCAGTAAAGTCAGCGATTTTGTCCGATCCATTTTCAATTATATGGTGATGATTTGTTGATACTGGATCGTACCGCATTTTTCCGTTTGATGTTCTTACTTTTGAGATAATTTCGTGTTGACAGTAAAAATCGAGAATACTATAAACAGTTCCTTTTGCAATTGTGGGATAGGCTTTTTTTAGCTCTTGTAATATCTCATCGGCATATGGATGGTCAAGTTGAGAAATTATCTCATATACAGCAATCCTCTGTGGTGTAATCTTCACATTCATGGAAGACAGCAGCGTAATAATTTCCTGTTGGCTGATCATTCTTTTTCTTTTAAGACTTATTCCTATTTAAGACCTTGTAAAGATAAGTATACTTTTGAGAAATAAGCCTAAAATACATTTAGAATCAGTCTAAATTTACCTCGTGATTTTCCTTCCGGTAACAATAACAGACAGACCGGCACTATGAAATATCATTTTATCAATCATCTTAAAAAGAGGAACAAAGAAATTGTACAATTTTAATTGTCCCGGAGGAATTGATTTATTGTTTTGAATTGCACCGGAGATTAACCAGGCAATTATCCCAACAAGATTAAAGTATTTTTTGTGGATTATTTCAAAGTCATTTTGCTTGAACAGACTTGTTAAACCTGATTTTGTGTATCTTCTGAAATGACCTAACGATCGGTCTATCGAGTTGAAAAGTATTTGATAAGCTGGAACCAATATTACAAGATTTCCACCAGGCTTCAGAAATTTCGCAGCATTTTTTAATGCCAGGTTATCGTCATCGATGTGCTCCACAACATTCAAGGAAAAAACAGATGAGAATTTTCCAAAATGATTTGAATACACAGAATCGAAATCCTTATGAACTAAATCAATTTTTACAATCCCTAACAAATTTGAATTATCCTGAAACTCCCTGGATAAAAAATTACAAAACTCCACCTCGGTATCCGACAGCATAATTTTCTGTTCATCATCAATAAAGAATCCCGAAATACTTCCAATTCCGCTCCCAATTTCAAGCAAAGGATCAAAACAAAATCTTTTGATACTATCGTACATCCACTTGTTATAGCGGTTGGCAATACTTAACCTCTGTAGCGTTTCCAGCCCTGTGTATTCCAAATTCGCAGATTCGATCATCCAAACAAATTATACTTTATAATACAATGCAATGCTTTAAGGCCATCCTTCCAGTTTATCTTTTTCCCTTCGGCGTAAGTGCGCCCATAATATGATATGCCAACTTCATAAATCCTGAGGTCTTTCATTTTTGCGAGCTTTGCAGTAAGTTCCACTTCAATACCGAATCCTTTTTCCTTTAGCTGAATACCTTTCATCATATTTGTTCTGACTAATTTATAGCCCGATTCCATGTCCGACAGGTTCAGGTTGGTAAACATATTCGATAAAAAAGTTAGAAATTTATTCCCGATTGAGTGCCAGAAAAAAAGGATCCTGTGCGGATCGGTGCCGCCAAACCTGGTGCCGTATACTACATCGGCGTTGGCTTTTACTACAGGAACAAGCAACTTTTCATATTCATCAGGATCATATTCCAGGTCGGCATCCTGTATTATCACATATTCTCCTGAAACTGATTGCATACCTGTTCGTATTGCTTCGCCTTTTCCTTTGTTTTCAGGATGTACCAGGTAATTGATTTCAAGGCCGGCGTGCTTATTAATAAAATCTAATGCATTCTGTCCGGTATTATCGGTAGAACCATCATTAACAATGATGATTTCTTTTTCATCAATATACCTGGTTTGAACTTGCTGTATCCTTTCAAGAATCTGAACAATTGTGTTTTCTTCGTTATAGGCCGGAATAAGTATGCTAAGTTTCATCAAATCAATTTTACGGTGTCGAAAATACAATAAAAACAATTACTTCACCTGAAAGAACCATGGAGCTGGATGATTCCAATTTCTGATGAAAATGATATTACAATATTTACAGATTTGTCCCGTTTACTTGCCAAACTGAATATATGACTAAAGACCTACATTGAAATTTAATGTTTAACCAAAACTAAATTAAAATGAGAGTTCTTCTTGTAATTATTATCAGCAGTATTATTTCTTATCAAGGCTTCTGCCAGGAAACAGAAGCCAGTAAAAAACCTGTTTCATTTGGATTTAATCTTGGAATGAATGTTCCTCATACAAAAGTAGAGTTCAATTATTTGGACCCTGCTGAGACAAAAGTTTCAAACATATTTGGATTTAGCCTGGGCTTATTAATGAATTATCCTTTAAACCAAACATTCTGCTTGTCGCCCAGGGCTGAGATAGGTTTTTACAACCTTCCTATTGAGGTAATAGAAAACAACTCGGATGTAACAGAATATGCCGTTTTTCCTGCTGCTTTTGAGCTTAAGCCACATGTAAAAGTTAAACATCCGACTTTAAGTAAACTACCATATTTTCTGATTGGGCCGGAAATTAGAATCCCTTTAAAATCAGATGAGAATAAAGTGTTACCGATAAATCCGGACTTTACCATTGAAATTGGGATAGGTTATGAAAATAAGTTCAATTATTTCAGTTTTGCACCAGAACTTCACTATTCTTATGGTTTTCAGAACATATTAGCAGACAATGAAATAAGCTCTATTTCCGATTACCGTTTTCATGTACTCTCCCTGATATTCAACTTTTATTAATCTTTTACAAAGGATATCACTCTTTTATTATTTTGTGTATAACTCCTAAGGGATAAAATTCATTTTTTCTTTTTAATGCTATACTTTTGAAGGCTTTAATGCTTTTGAAACAGAAGCAGTCATATGACAAGTTTACTAAATACAAGAAAGAATGAATACCTTGTTAAAGCATAAAATCCTAACATTTATAAGTGCTATCACAATAGCAAGCTCAGCTTTTGGCTGGAATACACCTGTACAGGTTTCACCGGCATCGGGCAGCCAAAGCTGGAATGCAATTGAATTTAACTGGAATCCTGTGATAAATTCACTGGCTTATCAATTCCAGCTTGACACCAGCAGTGGATTTTCCTCGCCAATATTCTTCGATACTACAATTGTGTATGTCGACTCAACGGGTTTTAGTGACACTCATGTACTGATTGACCAATTATTTTTCGGAACAACATATCACTGGCGTGTCAGAGCCTACAATATGAATGACACCTCTGTCTGGTCACCCGTATGGACAACAACAACACGCAATGCTGTAACACCGGTATCACCCTCGGCAGGAGATCAAACCTTTGTAAATGTAATGCTCGACTGGAATTCACATATTGGTGTAAATTACTACGACTATCAGGTTGATACATCAATCAGTTTTAATTCACCAGCACTGATAATGGGGATCGACATCTATTTCAGCGAATTAAGTTCCTTTTACGATACCGAGCAGATGATCCAAAACCTGTACTATGGACAAAATTATTTCTGGCGTGTCCGCGTAAGGAACCTGGTTGATACATCGGCCTGGACTACCGAAAGTTTTTCAACAAAAGAACTTGTCGAAATTAATTCCCCTGCTCAGGGTTCATCAGTTTTTGCCGGCGTACTATTAGACTGGAATTCGTTTGAGGGATCATTTGTTTACGATTACGAGATTGATACTGACAATAGCTTTACATCGCCCAACCTTATATCAGGATCAAACTTGTACCAGGGAAGCGGAAGTGGAAATTCCGACAGTGAATTTTTTGCTGATGACCTGTATTTTGGCCAGCAGTATTACTGGAGGATAAGAGCACGAAATGGTGTTGATACATCAGCCTGGAATTCTTCGGATTTCATTACTGATAACACTGTATATCTGAATAGTCCATTAAACGAGACCTTTACAGGAGGCGCTGTTTTATTCGATTGGCTGGCCCATTCCGGTGTCGATTACTATGATTATCAGATTGATTTATCCCCGGGATTTAGTTCTCCAAACCTGATTAGTGGACAAAAAACCTATATTAATCCAATGGATGGAAATACCGATACTGAGATTTTTATCAATCCATTATACTTTGCATCAACCTATTATTGGCGGGTTAGGGCACACAATGCTGTGGACACATGCAACTGGAGCGAAAGCTGGAAAATCCATACGCATGATACAATCCAGCTCATAAGCCCCGTTTACGGAGCAAGTACATTTACAGGACTTACTTTCTACTGGGATGATTTTGATGGATGCTCATCTTATCAATTGCAGTTAGATTCATCAGCTTCTTTCAACTCTGCATTTCTGAACAATTATCATATCATTGGTCAGTCGGAAAAAGAGTTGTTCAATCTATATTTCGGAACAGGGTACTATTGGAGAGTTCGTGGAATAAATGCATTGGATACCACAGCATGGAGCGAAACTCGTTGGCTTTACACAAACAATCAGGTTGGCCTGGCAACACCTGCCGATAGTGCTTTAAGCCTTAATGAAAACGGTGTTTATCTTGATTGGTGGTTCCACTATGGTGCTTTGGCTTATGAACTGGAAATCGACACAACCAATACATTTGATTCACCAAATCTTGTTGGTCAATTCTTCCCGTACAGTACAAACAATTCAACCGGGCCCGATACTGAATACACAACCGACACGCTGTATGACAACCAGATCTATTTTTGGCGTGTACGTATTCTAAACGAAGTAGATACAAGCAAATGGGAAGAACGATGGTTTAGCACCGGAGAAGATACCCTGGAGCTGCCCGAAGCACCCATGCTTCAATCACCTCTCTTTGGTGAACTGGAAGTACCGGTTAATACTCTATTGAACTGGTCGGATGTACCAGGGGCCATGGGTTATTACTTTCAGTATGAAATGACTGCAGATTTCAACAATCCTTTTGAGGATTATGTTGCCATTTCAGAAGCACAAATTTTGAATCTCCAGTTTGTAACAACTTATTATTGGAGGGCACGAACCTTCGACGGAACATTTTTGTCCGACTGGTCGATAACCTATCATTTTAAAACTGAGCAGGAAACATTATCACCACCTGTTCTAATCTATCCCGATAATGGTTTATCGAATTTCTATGTACAAAACCTGATATTCGACTGGGAAGATGTATACCATGCTCAGGAATACCTTATTGAATATGCTACTGATGCAAGTTTTCTTTTTGATCTTGAATCGGATACAACAACAAACTCCGAATTTGAAGCAAGCGGTTTTACTCCTAATACGAGTTACTTCTGGCGTGTAAAATCGCTTAACGATTCTTTAAATAACAGCGATTGGAGCAACACCTGGACATTCACTACGACTTTAGCACTCGAAACACCTATCCTAACAAGTCCGGCAAACCTGTCATCAGGCCTGCCATTTAATCATGTGATCCTTGATTGGGAAGATGTGCAACATGCCGATTATTATCAGGTTCAACATGCTCATGACCTGTCGTTTACGAATGGTATGGAAATTCATTCAACTCCCGAAACCTATTTCATACTTAACAACCTCGATCCGCTTGAAAACTACTACTGGAAGGTACAGGCCATTAGCGACACACTTTACAACAGTGAATTTTCCATGACCTGGAGTTTCTCAACAAGCGAAGACACAGCCATCTCGGTTCATGAAATTGAACCAGATAAAATTTCAATATTCCCAAATCCCAGTAAGGGTGAGGTGTGGATTAACTTTCCCGGCAAAAATCAATTATCAGCAACAATAAAAGTATTCAACCCAAACGGACAAATGGTTTTATCCTTTTCAGGCATAAATGAGCAAAGACATTTCATCGATTTGAAAAACTATGCCAGTGGATTATACTATATTTCTATTGAAACAGGAGGAACTTTTTTCAACAGTAAAATATTGATTACTGATTAATAAAATAGGCAGCAAGATTTGAATCAGGCAATGGAAGAAATTCTTAGCCTGCCATCCCATTCCAGCCCTGCGCTTTAATTTCTATGGCCTGGTCGGTATTGGTAATAAGGTAGCAACCATCATTAGCCTGTGTGATATGACCAATGACAGATATGCCGGGAGTTTCCTTTATTTTATCGTAATCATTCTGATTAATGGTAAAAAGTAATTCGTAATCTTCTCCACCATTGAGTGCTGACACGGTTGGTTCGATATTAAACTCATCGGCCATATTAGCCGCTGCAGCGTCAATAGGAATTTTTTCCTGGTAAATCCGACATCCGGTATTCGACTCCTTGCAGATGTGGAGAATTTCAGATGAAAGTCCATCCGATACATCTATCATTGAAGTTGGTTTTATCTCATTATCAGCAAAAAACTCTATTATTTCTTTTCGTGCTTCGGGTTTTACAAACCGTTCTAAAATATAATCGTAGCCTTCAAGTTGAGGTTGCATGTCGGGATTTGTTTTGAAAACTTCCTGTTCCCGTTTTAACAGTAAAAGTCCGAGATAGGCCGATCCAAGATCACCACTTACACAAACCAGGTCGTTTACCTGTGCCCCTTTTCTATACACTACTTTATCTTTATCGACTTCGCCGGTTACGGTAATTGAAATGGTCATACCGGTGAGTGAAGGGGAAGTATCACCACCTACTAAATCAACCTTATATTTGTCGCAGGCCAATTTTATTCCATCGTAGAGTTGCTCGATGGCTTTCAATGAAAACTTGCGCGATATAGCAAGGGCTACAGTCATCTGTTTTGGGATGGCGTTCATGGCATACACATCGGAAAAATTCACTACTGCTGCTTTATATCCCAAATGCTTCAGAGGCGAATACATTAAATCAAAATGAATACCTTCAGTTAATAAATCGGTGGTAATCACCATCTGTTTTTCGCCATAATCAAGAATAGCAGCATCATCGCCCACTCCATAAACAGAGCTTTCATTCTTTAATTCAATATCTTTAGTAAGATGTTTTATCAATCCAAATTCACCCAATTCTGAGATTTCTTTAATCTTTTTCTTTTCAGCCATTTCTTTGATAATAAATTTAATGCAAAGCTACGAATTCAATCTGCAAATTCCTGAGTATTGAATCTATCACTAATAATAGGTACTCAATAGCCTGTTTTGGAACTTTTCCAGGTTTCCATTGTTTACATAATGAAGAATTTATTGATTCAGATACCATGAAAATACGATCAGAATTAATAATTTTGCAGCTTATTTAGATTAGATTAAAATAAACAGAGCTCCGGATAAGTGGAACGAAAAGTGGAGATGGAAAAAGAACAAGACGTAATATTACAGGAAGTTACTGAAAACGAATATAAATACGGTTTTATCACCAACATTGAATCAGATGATATTCCAAAAGGTTTAAGCGAAGAAGTAGTCAGGTTAATATCGGCGAAAAAGAATGAACCGGCATGGTTATTAGATTACAGACTTAAAGCTTATAATTACTGGAAGCATCTTAAAGAAATACCCGAGTGGGCACATCTTAAAATCCCTGAAATCAATTATCAGGATATCATCTATTATTCTGCCCCAAAACAAAAGGCTAAATTAAACAGTCTCGATGAAGTTGATCCTGAATTGCTGGATACTTTTAACAAATTGGGTATCCCTCTCGATGAGCAAAAAATGTTGACAGGGGTAGCCGTTGATGCTGTGATGGATAGTGTTTCAGTAAAAACTACTTTTAAGAAAACCCTTGCCGAACTGGGCATCATTTTTTGCTCGTTTAGCGAAGCCGTGCAGGATTATCCCGATCTGGTAAAACAATACCTTGGGACTGTTGTCCCATACAGAGATAATTATTTCGGAGCCCTTAATTCGGCTGTATTTAGCGATGGTTCATTCTGCTATATCCCAAAAGGTGTTCGTTGCCCAATGGAGTTGTCTACATACTTTAGGATAAATGCAGCCAATACCGGCCAGTTTGAGCGTACACTTATCGTAGCCGATGACGCAAGCTATGTAAGTTACCTCGAAGGATGTACAGCACCACAGCGCGATGAGAACCAATTACATGCAGCCATTGTTGAAATAATTGCCCTTGAAAATGCAGAGGTAAAATATTCCACAGTTCAAAACTGGTATCCTGGTGATAAAGAAGGTAAAGGAGGTATATATAACTTTGTTACCAAGCGAGGCATCTGCAAAGGCCGCAACTCAAAAATATCGTGGACACAGGTTGAAACCGGTTCGGCTATTACATGGAAATACCCAAGCTGCATATTGCGTGGCGATAACTCAATTGCTGAGTTTTATTCAGTGGCTGTAACCAATAATCATCAGCAAGCAGATACGGGAACAAAAATGATACATATTGGAAAAAACTCGAAGAGTACCATAATCTCGAAAGGTATTTCTGCCGGCAAAAGTCAAAACAGTTACAGGGGCCTGGTACGTGTAGCAAACAATGCCATTAATGCCCGGAATTTCTCACAATGCGATTCTCTGTTGTTAGGAGATAAGTGTGGTGCACACACATTCCCATACATCGAGGTTGATAACAAATCGGCAATTGTAGAACACGAAGCCACCACTTCGAAAATAGGCGAAGATCAGATATTCTACTGTAATCAACGGGGAATTTCAACAGAAGATGCGATAGGCCTTATTGTTAACGGATATGCCAAAGAAGTGCTCAATCAGTTACCAATGGAATTTGCTGTTGAAGCGCAAAAGCTGTTGCAGGTAAGCCTGGAAGGAAGTGTAGGGTAAACAAGTAATCAGGTGATTAGGAAATTTGGTAACTTAGGAAATGTATCTGTAATCACTAAAAGAGATTGAAAACAATAGTAAGAAATTGATGATAATGAAAACAAAACACCTTTACGGAGAACTATGTTATAACCAAACTGGAAATCATTAATCATCACTAATAAATAATCATTACTAAGAATGTTACATATATCAAACTTACATGCCTCAATTGATGGCAAAGAAATATTAAAAGGCCTTAACCTGGAAGTAAATCCAGGCGAGATCCATGCTATAATGGGTCCAAACGGTTCAGGAAAAAGTACACTGGCATCGGTATTAACAGGACGGGATTTATTCGAAGTTACCGACGGCGAAGTATTGTATGAAGGAAAAGACCTCCTCGAAATTAGCCCTGAAGATCGTTCGCGAAGTGGTATTTTTCTTGGGTTCCAATATCCTATCGAAATTCCGGGAGTATCAATGGTTAATTTCATGAAAACTGCTGTTAACGAACACAGGGTGTTTAAAGGCTTGCCGCCATACACAGCCTCGGAATTCCTTCAGTTAATGCGTGATAAAAAGGCACTTGTCGAAATTGACTCAAGGCTTACAAACCGGTCGGTCAATGAGGGATTTTCGGGTGGTGAAAAAAAGAAAAACGAGATTTTTCAAATGGCCATGCTCGAACCCAAACTTGCCATTCTCGACGAAACCGACTCCGGACTTGATATTGATGCCCTAAGAATTGTAGCAAACGGAGTAAACAAGCTGAAACGTCCCGACAATTCAACGATTGTAATTACACACTATCAGCGATTGCTCGATTACATTGTCCCTGATTTTGTTCATGTACTGTACAATGGTCAAATAGTTTTGTCGGCAGGAAAAGAACTGGCTCTCGAACTTGAGGAAAAAGGCTACGATTGGATAAAAAAACAAGCTAACAGCATTTAGCATCATGCTCAATAAATAATAATATGTTCAATTTAATCTTAAAACCATGAGCCTGATTGCAAAACTACTGGATGTTAAAGAAGAGCTTTTAGAACTGTATCATAACAATTCGGAAATAATTGCAGAAAACTCTTCCGGTGTAATGAACAGGTTCAGAGCAGAAGCTATCGGGGAATTCAGACTGAAAGGCATTCCAACACGAAAAAGTGAAGATTATAAATATACTCTTCTCGAGCCTCATTTTCAGAAGGATTACCATTATCGTTTTCAAGCAAAACCTATTCGCTTTCATATCGATGATATTTTTAAATGCGATGTACCTGAGCTCGACACAAAAAACCTGCTACTACTGAATGGTTGGTACTTAACTCAATCAGAAAAAATTCAGGAACTTGAAAATGGCGTTATAATTGGATCCCTGGCCGAAGCTGCAAAAAAATACCCCCATCTGGTTGAAGAACATTATGGCCGGCACGCAAAAATTTCAATTGATGGATTAGTGGCTCTAAACACTGCTTTTGCACAGGACGGAATCTTTATTTATGTTCCGAAGAATGTAGTACTTGATTTTGATATCCAGATTATTAATATTCTTCTCGACGATGAAAATTTAATGGTACAACACCGCAATCTTTTTATCATGGATGAAAACAGTGAAGCAAAACTTGTGATCTGCGATCATACTTTATCCGAGAAAGAATTTCTTACCAATTCGGTAACTGAAATTGTAGCTAAGTCAAATGCGCGTCTCGATATTGTTAAAATGCAAAATGAACACAACAAGGCCACTCAACTTTCTTCTACATTCATCGGACAGAAGAAAAACAGCAATGTCTCAACCAATATTATCAGCCTGCACGGAGGAATGATTCGCAATAATATACAGGTTGTAATGGATGAAGAAGGCTGCGAAAGCAATACC
>CAYLZH010000015.1:0-32778 GCA_964388245.1 uncultured Bacteroidales bacterium | reverse complement strand
GGCATACATTTCCATGTTAAAATATTCCATGGTTTTGTTCAATTCGAGCCTTTTAACAGTTTCCGAAAGCGACTGACTTACCATCTGACTAAAATGATTTTCTTTTACTTCAACGGCATCGGAAAGATAGGTGCTTTGTAAAATGATTAAACCTAACAAAGCAACCGACATTACAAATATTAATATGCGAATAAGTCTTTTACTCATCAGAAACAAAAATAATAGCTCTAATTCAGTTACAATTAAATATTTAACATTCTTTAACCTTCGTTAAGCTCACTTAACCTGAGGGGATAATAGCTTTGTTTTGAAATATAATTTGATTAAACAAATACAATTAAAGGAGACCTGATCATGAAAAAAGTAAATGTTATTCCAATTATTCTGATTTTTATTTTCTCATTTATTTCGGGAACTGCTCAAATAGCCGATACCTGTATTGTTAAAATTAAGGTAGTCGATGGCGAAAATCCTGAAGTAATTATCGATACCAGTTTTTACAGTAAACAGTGCAATGCAAAAAGTATTAATATGATACTGAAAGATCTTGACCTTGATACATTGCTTAATGAATTTAATATCGAATTTGATACTTTGCTTTGTAGTGAAAAAGGAAAACCTCAGAAAATATTTATTAAGCACTGCGACACAATTTCCTCATCGGACGAAACACACAAACATATAATTAAGTTGCTTTCGGACAGTATTGAAGGCGGTATAAGACTTGAGAATATGGATGGTTTGCTGAAAGACATTGATGTTGATGTTGAGTTTATTACAGATGAATTACACGATGGAAGTAAAAAAATGATTATCAAAACTGTAACATCCTGCGATTCGCTAATAGGACTTTCCGGCAAAGAGCATTTCTACATTTCAGAAGATGAAAATGTAAAGCTTATTAAAATTGGTGAAGGTGAAACACCAGGCGAAATGGTTAAAATTAAAACCATAGTAAAAGAAAAAGATGGTGAAATTATTACCACTGTAATTACTACTGAAGGCTCGGATGAGAAAAAAAAGATTACTAAGGATGAGTTCGTTACCGTGGAATCCGACCACGATGCAAAGACCATTGAGCATAAAGTAATCGTTAAGGGGGACAAAACAAAGGATATAATAATTATAAAATCAGGATTAATAAAGATACGGATTGATGATATCAGCAGGAAGGAAAAATCCAAATTGCCTGAAAATCTGAAACTAAAACCAAAAGATAACCTGAAGCTAAAGAATCTGGAGTATTATCCGAATCCAAACGATGGCCGGTTTACCTTACGTTTTGACCTGCCTGATAATGAAGAATCAACAATTACTATCTTCGACATGCACGGAAAAGAGCTTTTTAAAGATTCTTCAACAGCAACCCCGGAAACATATGAAAAGGAAATCGATATAAGCGGATATGGAAAAGGGACCTATATTCTGAAAGTGGAAACAGGAAATAAAATGGCATCGAAGAAGATCATTGTTGAATAAAATGGTGCAGGTAATAGCAATCATCAAATTTGTGGTATTTTGAAAGCATCCAAATTTCAAAGACGAAATACGAAAAACGGTCGATAAAAAAATTATCGACCGTTTCATTTTAGCAAGATTGGAAAACTCTATTCGTACAAAGAACTCTATTTTTATCAAAAATTAAATGATAAAGAAAATGGATAAGATCGATTTTAAGAAAGAATTAAAGCAGGTATTTAAGGCTTCAGACAAAAAGATTGAAATAGTTGAGATTCCCCGGTTACAATACTTTGTTGTAAGTGGAACAGGTTATCCGGGCGATAATCCTGCATTTCATGAGGCAATTGAAGTATTGTACGGAATGGCCTATACCATTAAGTTTATGCTGAAAGATGAAAGCTTGCAACCTGAAGGCTATCACGATTTTGTTATTCCTCCGCTCGAAGCAACATGGTGCATGGGCGACGAGAAATTCGACAAAAACCAACCCGAAAAATGGCAATGGGATATGATGATAATGCAGCCTGCATGGATTGGCTGGGATTTAATTAATAAGGCAAAGGATGAAATTCTGAAAAAGAAAGAACAGCCTGGCCTGAAAAAACTGAAACTTGAAACCATTAAGGCCCATAAGGCAGTTAAAACCTTGCATATAGGCCCATACGATGAGGTCGATAAAATCTACAAACGCCTTGAAGCCTATATAGAAGATCACGGTTTGAAATGTTCGGGCCCGTCGCGCGAAATATACCTTAGCGACCCACGCCGAACTGCACCCGAAAAATTAAAAACAGTAGTCTTTTTACCGGTATAGACTTTTGAGTAAATACTCCGATGCTGTAAATAAAAAGAATATTAACTGATAGATATAGCATGCCAAAGGAAAGATTCGAGGAGATACTATCAATTAGTGTGTAAATATTAGCTCCACAAATGAATACTTCATAATTGTAGGTGTGACTTTATTTATTCCGTAGATTCAGTATCATCTTTTGAAGGATTTAGATACAGGAAGTATTCTTTGTCGAGGATTATTTTTTTATAATTACGTGATTCAGCATATTCTTCAAATGCTAATTCGATGTTTCCCTGCCAAGGTATTGCTCCTTTTTCAGGGCCTGTATAGATTGCATCAGGTGGATTTCGATCTAAGAATTGATCCAGATTTTCTTCGGTAACAATATCAAATTTCTTCCTCTTATCAGGAGAAACAAACTTAGAGGTTCTCCATCCAAATGGTCCGGTGGCAAATTCAGGATAAATCTCAAAACCATCTTCCAGTAGTATTGTTGGACTTAAAGTAAGGATTTTTCCACCGGATAAATAATTTTTTACTTTCCTGTCGTTTTGCCCGAAATAATTTACATACCATCTTTTAGCAGATAATGGTTTGTGAACCTTTTTATAATCGTTGAAAACAAAAACAAACGAAAATAGTACAGCAACCAAAAGAAGACTATTAAGCACTGTGTTAACATGGTTTTGCCCTTTATAATGGACAATAATGAACCCAACTCCAATACTCAGGTAAAATACAGGGGCATAAAAATATTGAGGCAGGCTAATTACTTTTCCGAGCGATGAGTAAATAAGAAAAGGTATGCTTAACAGGATCAGCCGAATCCCAAATAATTCTGATGAGGAATTGCTTCTTCTGAAAATTTTTGAGTATGGCAATAATCCGAAGAATATGATAAGCAGCACTAAGTAGGTTGGCGACAATACTTTATCAAATAAATAGTGCCAGCGTTTAATCACTGTTATTGCATGACCCATTTTATCAAGATATGCCGGATCGGCAGAAAAATGATAGCCGAAAACATGAAAAAAGAAATGTTCCGGGGAATATAATACGATTCCTAAAAAAGGAATAATACTTATTAAAACCCCTAACACAAAAAAACCGGCATTTCTTAGCTTTATTTTGTAAGAATCATCCGGAAAGAAAAATGTCGCAATAAACATGGGAATAAGTAAGGGGCCGAATGACAATCTGCTACAAGTTGCTATACCTGCAAGAATGCCAATCAATATTAACGGATTTCTCTTTTCTTTTTTGTGATAAATCCGAACAAGCATCAGGTACGATAATATTGAGAATAGCATTGGAAAATCATAGTTCCAACTATAACCGGACGTATAGATAAATGAAGAATTAAAAAGAATCAGAAGTATAATGAATATCGGGAGTATAATAGATTTCAACCCGGATGTTTTTGTTGATAGCTTATTTCTGAAAAAAATGAAAATGAAAATAAAAGTGATAATGGATGTGACTGTAGATATTAACCGCGCTGACAATATCAGATTATCTGTAAATAAAAAAACTGCTGCATAAACAAACGACAAATAAGGCATATGATGAAACTCGAAACCTGAGTATGGCAGTAAACCATTGCTGGCAATTAATTTTCCGGCCGAAATGAATTGATGTTCATCGTGGTTTATCCATAGGCGCATGTTTAAATTTAGTCGGATAAGAAAAAGACTGATGAAAAAAACAATTATGACTATCCATTCAATCTTGAATCGTCTTATAAAATTGGGTGCTTTTATTGGCATTTGTTTATTAGCAAAGGTGTTAAAAAATAGAAGTTTACAATTAATTATCCGGCCCAGTTTTCCCTGTCCAGACTTCGATATTGGATTGCCTCCGCCAGATGATCGGCCTGCATTTCTTCAGTACTTTCAAGATCGGCTATAGTACGTGATACTTTTAAGATACGATCGTAAGCCCTTGCTGATAAACCCAGTTTTTCCATTGCTGTTTTTAATAAAGCCTGACCCTGGTCGTTTATCTGGCAATATTTCCTTATTAATTTCGAATTCATCTGGGCGTTGCAATAAACTTCAGGTGTATCTTTAAATCTATTCTCTTGAATAAGCCTGCATTGCTCTACCCTTTCCCGTACTTTGTCGCTTGGTTCCGATGGTTGGGCTTCGGATAGTTTCTTGAACGACACCGGAACTACTTCAATATGAATATCAATTCTGTCTAATAAAGGGCCTGATATTTTGTTCAGATACTTTTGAACAATTCCGGGTGAGCAAACACATGGTTTTTCCGGATGGTTGTAATATCCACACGGGCAAGGATTCATCGACGCAACTAACATAAAACTTGCGGGGTATTCAACCGAAAATTTTGCCCTCGATATTGTAATTATCCGGTCTTCCAATGGTTGCCGCATAACCTCAAGAACAGTTCGTTTAAACTCCGGAAGCTCGTCGAGGAATAAGACACCATTATGAGCCAGGGAAATCTCTCCCGGCTGGGGATATTGACCTCCGCCCACCAATGCAACATCCGAAATTGTGTGATGTGGAGACCGGAACGGGCGTTGGGTCATTAGTGATGTCTCGCGCGAAATCTTTCCAGCAACTGAGTGAATTTTAGTTGTTTCAAGGGCTTCGTGTAAAGTAAAAGGTGGAATTACTGTTGGGAGTCTCTTGGCTAACATAGTTTTACCTGCTCCGGGTGGTCCGATCATAATAATATTATGGCCTCCTGCAGCAGCTATTTCAAGTGCACGTTTAACATTTTCCTGCCCTTTTACATCGGCAAAATCTACATCAGCTCGATTAATGTTTGCGTAAAATTCCTTTCGTGTGTCAACAATGGTGGGTTCAATTTCGAGATCGTTATTTAAAAAGTCGGCAACTTGTTTCAGATTCTCAACACCGAATACATCCAATTTGTTAACAACGGCAGCTTCACGTGCATTTTGCATAGGTAAAATAAAGCCTTCAAAATTTTCATGTCGGGCCTGAATTGCAATGGGCAGAACTCCTTTAATGGGTTGAAGGCTACCATCTAACGATAACTCACCCATAATAATATACCTATTTAACTTTTCGGCATCTATTTGTCCGTCGGCAGCCATAATACCAATTGCCAATGGCAGGTCATAAGCCGATCCTTCTTTCCTGATATTGGCCGGTGCCATATTAATAACAATCTTCTTTTTGGGCATTTTGAAACCATTGACAGTAATTGCTGATGTAACTCTTTGTTGAGATTCTTTTACGGCACTATCAGGTAATCCAACCAAATGGAAATTAATACCTCTTGAAGCATTTACTTCGATGGTTATGATTGTAGCATCGATCCCCTGGACTGCACTTCCATAGGTTTTAACAAGCATGGAATATTAGTTTAGTATGCTGATTATGCCTTATTAATTTCTCTGATTTTGGATCGATTCAGAACATACTGGATATTAATTTCCAACTTCAGAAATAAATTGAATCCTGATAAGGCGTATTTCTTCTTCGGTATAATCTTCTTCACCAAGCTCTTCTATAGCTTCTTCAATCGATTCGGTTTCGGCTTCTTCCTTGAAATATTCATAAATATCTTCCTTCTTCTCCTCATCCATAACCTGGTCGATGTAGTAATTCAGATTAAGTTTTGTTCCCGAGTTTACTATGGCTTCAATTTCAGTGAGTAAATCGACCATGTCGAGGTTTTTGGCATCGGCTATATCTTCCAGGGGCTTTTGTCTGTCTATACTCTGAATGATATATACTTTTATGCCTGATTTATTTACTACCGATTTCACAATCATGTCCTGAGGCCGCTCTATCTCATTTTCTTCGACATGTTTTTTTATCAACTCAAGAAACTCCTTCCCGTAGCGTATTGCCTTTCCTGAACCAACACCTGATATTTGCTTTAGTTCTTCCATCGAAATAGGATAGTGAATTGACATATCTTCGAGTGAAGGATCCTGGAAAATCACAAATGGTGGCAGGTTAAGGCGCTTTGCTATTTGCTTTCGTATATCTTTCAGTAACGAAAACAAGGTACGGTCCATTGCATCGGTCCCTCCACTTTGTGAAACCGCATTATCTTCCATTTCCTCATAATCGTGATCCTGTGTGAGCATAAAACTTTTTGGATCATTAAGATATTCGCGGCCTTTGGCGGTCATTTTTAGAAGGCCATAATTCTCGATATCTTTTTCAAGGAATCGTGCAATTAAGGCCTGCCGGAATACTGCATTCCAAAACTTAACATCCTTGTCGCGTCCACCTCCAAATTCAGGCAGATTATGATGACGATATGATTTTACTGCCGATGTTAGATTTCCAGATAAAATATTTGCGACATGGTCGGCTTTGAATTTTTCTTTCACAGCCAATACTGCTTCCAATGCCTGGATTATAAATTTTTTCCCTTCGAACTGGGTTTTCGGATTCAGACAATTATCGCACGAACTACAGTTATGTTCCTTGTATGCTTCGCCAAAATAATGCAAAAGGAGTTTCCTCCGGCACACCGACGATTCGGCATAGGCTACTGTTTCTAATAAAAGCTGTTTGCCAATTTCCTGCTCGGCAACAGGTTTTCCCTGCATAAATTTTTCAAGCTTCTGGATGTCTTTATAGCTGTAAAAAGTTATACACTTCCCTTCGCCACCATCGCGGCCTGAGCGTCCGGTTTCCTGGTAATATCCTTCGAGGCTTTTGGGTATATCATAGTGAATTACAAAGCGAACATCAGGTTTGTCAATACCCATTCCAAAAGCAATAGTGGCTACTATAACGTCTACTTCTTCCATCAGGAACTTATCCTGATTACCCGATCGTGACGCAGAATCCATTCCGGCATGGTAAGGTAGTGCTTTTATACCATTAACCTGCAGGGTTTCTGCAAGTTCTTCAACTTTTTTCCGGCTCAGGCAATAAATAATTCCAGATTTGCCTGTATTGCTTTTAATGTATTTAATTATCTCTTTTGTAGCACTTATTTTGGGACGAACCTCGTAGTTGAGATTTGGCCTGTTAAATGAAGATTTAAACACATTGGCATCGAGCATGCCGAGGTTTTTCTGAATATCGTGCTGAACTTTTGGGGTTGCTGTTGCAGTGAGTGCAATAATAGGTGCCCGTCCTATTTCATTAATTATTGGACGGATCCTTCTATATTCAGGCCTGAAATCATGACCCCATTCGGATATACAATGCGCCTCATCAACTGCATAAAAAGATATGGTTACCTGTTTCAGGAAAATAATATTATCTTCTTTTGTCAAAGATTCAGGAGCAACATATAAAAGTTTTGTTTTCCCTTTAACCACATCTTCCTTAACTTTTTGAATAGCCGATTTTGTAAGTGAAGAATTTAAGAAATGTGCAACTCCGTCTTCAGAACTAAAGCTACGCATCGAATCAACCTGATTCTTCATTAAAGCTATTAATGGTGATATTACTATAGCCGTACCGTCCTTGATAAGCGAAGGCAACTGATAGCACAATGATTTTCCACCTCCGGTGGGCATTAAAACAAAAGTATCTTTGTCGGCTAAAATATTATTAATTACATCTTCCTGGTTTCCTTTAAAGTAGGTGAACCCAAAGTGTTTTTTTAAATAATCGTAAATAGGATATTCTATCTCCTGTATTACTTCAATTTCTTTCGTCATTAATCAAACTAATTTAAAACTTTCCTTCTCAGAATTTTGATTAACTCAATTCTTTTAAAATTCGTATCTTAAGATAAATTTTATTGTTCAAATCAAACTGAATAGTAAAAGTAGCAAAGAAAATAGTAATTACCAAAAAAATGATAAGTAATTGATTATCTGTTCTAAAGCTTTGATTACTATAAATTTCTATCCCTTGAATGAATTAATTTGTAACATGGGAAAGAGTTATGAATCCTGTTTCTGGAATTTTTCAGCATTCTACTACCTAAATCAGACTGTCGGCAGATCAAATAGCCGGATGTCAAAGAATGGCTATTTTATAAAAACCATTAATTTTGCTGGTTAAAACATTATTCTTTTGGAAGCTGAAAAAATAATATCTCTGGCAAAATCAACAATATTAACTGAAGCTGAAAGTATTCACAATCTTGCAAGTTATATCGATAGTGATTTTGTGGGGGCAGTAAATAAAATCTACCAAAGCAAAGGCCGTGTGGTTATTACCGGTATTGGCAAGAGTGCTAACATTGCTAACAAGATTGTTGCTACCTTAAACTCGACCGGTACACCGGCTATGTTTATGCATGCTGCCGATGCAATACATGGCGATCTTGGGATGGTGCAACCCGACGACGTGGTTGTTTGCATAAGTAAAAGTGGTAATACGCCGGAAATTAAAGTGCTCGTTCCATTAATAAAAAACCGGAAAAATATTCTGATTGCGATGGTATCGAACACAGGATCGATTTTGGCTCAGCAGGCCGATTTTATTTTAAGGGCAACTGTTGACAAAGAAGCCTGCCCAAATAACCTGGCTCCTACCAATAGTACAACTGCCCAACTCGTTATTGGTGATGCTCTGGCGGTTTGCCTATTAAATATGCGTGGTTTTTCGACTCACGACTTTGCCCGGATTCATCCGGGTGGCTCGTTAGGAAAAAAGCTCTATATGCGAATCGACGACCTGTATAAAAATAATGAATCGCCAAAAGTTTCTCCTAATGAGAATGTTCGTAATGCGATTATCGAAATATCAGCAAAAAGATTAGGCGCAACTGCTGTTGTAGATAATAATGAAAATTTGTTAGGTATTATTACCGACGGTGATATAAGGCGAATGTTAGAGAATAATCTTCAAATAGATAATCTTGTTGCCAGCGATATAATGACCAGGTCGCCCAAAACATGCAATCCGGACCAATTGGCTATAAAAGCATTTCATTTGATGGAAGAGAACAACATAACACAGCTTGCTGTTTTAGAGGACAATAAATATGTTGGAATTGTACACCTGCATGACATTTTACGGGAAGGCATTGTTTGATTAATCTTGATTGCAATTATTACTATTGAAATAAAAATGGAATTTTAATCCGGAACGGGGAAACGAAAAGCAAATGGCAAAAAAACGTGCAGACTTAAATCAGGAAGTTGAGATGACTTTTTTGGATCATCTCGAAGAGCTGCGATGGCATATTTTACGCTCGGTGGTAGCCATTGTGGTTTTTGCCATTGTAGCTTTTGTCTTTCACAGGTTTATATTCGATAATATAATACTTGCACCTAAAACCCCGGAATTCTGGACAAACCAAAAATTATGTGCATTCGGAGACCTTGTTAATATCTCTAAGCTTTGCATTAACTCTGTTCCTTTTGAGGTAATAAACATTAGTATGGCCGGTCAGTTTTCCACACATATTATTGTATCGCTGGTATTAGGAGCAATTATTGCTTTTCCGTATATTTTCTGGGAGTTTTGGCGATTTGTACAACCGGCACTCTACGATAAGGAAAAGAAAAGTTCGCGGGGTGCTATTTTTTATACTTCGCTTCTGTTTATGCTTGGCGTTTTGTTCGGATATTATTTAATTGTTCCTCTGTCGGTTCATTTTTTAGGATCGTATAATGTGAGCGACCAGGTGGCAAACACGATAAATCTCCGATCGTATATTTCAACAGTTACTTCGGTTGTACTGGCAAGCGGATTAATTTTCGAGTTACCTATTCTGGTTTTTTTCCTGGCAAAAGCAGGATTGGTTTCACCTGAATTTCTGAAAAAATACCGGAAACACTCCATCGTTGTTATCCTGGCCCTTTCGGCAATTATTACTCCGCCCGATGTTTTCAGCCAGGTTTTGGTTTGCCTTCCATTATTTGTGTTGTACGAAATCGGGATATATATTGCCAAACGAATTGAAACAAAATCAGCATAAAATAAATGCTGTCATATTCTGTTTGATATAAATTATAACACCTGAATTTTATAATGAAGCCAATTGATTCATCATATAAGAATTTAGTCGTGACACTATTTTTCTTATTAATGATCATTCAATCACTGGCCCAATCGACAAAAGTTAGGGGAAAGGTTACCGACACCAATACACACGAGCCAATACCATTTGTTAATGTAAGTTATGTAGGTAGCACAATTGGCACTGTAACCGATTTCAACGGCGACTATTTTCTTGAAACAAAAACACCCGGCGATACACTCACAATTTCATATATCGGATATCAGGCAAAAAAATATGCCATTCATAAGAGGTCCTTTCAAACTATCAATGTAGAATTAAAGCCTGCCAATGTTGAGATAGAAGAAATAGTGGTTGTTGCGGGCGAAAATCCGGCACACACCCTTCTGCGTAAAATAATAGCCAACAAAGCAATCAACAATCCTGACAAAATAAATAGTTATCAATGCGAGGTTTATAACAAAATTGAGTTTGATATTAATAATGTTGATGAAGAATTCAGGCAACAAAGGCCGCTTAAACAATTTCAGTTTATATTTGATTATCTCGATATCTCAGTAGTTACAGGAAAGACTTATTTGCCTATTTTCTTTACTGAATCACTTTCTGACTATTATTACCGTAAAAAGCCCAAAGCTACCCGCGAAATCATTAAAGCAAGTAAAATATCGGGAGTCGAAAGTGAAAGTGTATCACAGTTTACCGGGCAAATGTATGTCGATTTCAATTTGTATAGTAATCATGTCGAAATATTCGATCAACCATTCGTAAGCCCGGTGGCCAACTTTGGTAAAATGTACTATAAGTACTACCTCATCGATAGTATGATTATTGATAACCACTGGTGTTACAATATTTCGTTTCAACCTAAAAGGAAGCAAGAGTTCACTTTTACCGGCGATATGTGGATTGCTGATACAAGTTTTGCCATTGTCCGTTCCAAAGCCCGGATGGCGAAAGATGCCAATTTCAACTATGTGAACGATTTTGTGATGGAACACGGGTATGAGAATATCGATGGTTTTTGGTTTCGTACTCAAACAAAACTGATGGTCGACTTTAACCTAACGGATCGGTCGACGGGCTTTTTTGGAAGAAAAACTTCAAGCTATAAAAATGTATTGATTGACACCCTCACGAGGCCCGAAATCTTCGACACAAAAATGAACATCACCTTTAATGAAGATGCTTTTGAAAAGGATATTAATTATTGGCGTGAGTTTCGACACGATAGCCTAACTGCCAAAGAAGAAAGCATTTACGATATGGTCGACTCCATAAAAAATGTTCCTGTGTTTCAAACTTTTCTCGATGTAGTTACCACTTTTGTTACCGGTTACTACGTGAAAGGACCGCTTGAATATGGACCTTATTACACTTTCTTCAGCTTTAACGAAATTGAAGGAAACCGTTTTCGTTTGGGTGGGCGAACAAGCAACGATTTCAGCAAAAATATAATGTACGATGGCCACCTTGCTTATGGTACCAAAGATCAAGAATTTAAGTATGGATTAGGATTGTTGTATATGTTTGGAAAAAATCCACGAGAGTCGTTCCGATTGCATTACAAGGATGATGTGGAACAGCTTGGCAAAAGCCAGAATGCATTTCTCGAAGATAATATTCTCTCCTCTTTGCTTCAACGAAATCCAATTTATAAGATTACCAGGGTAAGAACACTTCAAACTTATTATGAAAAAGAATGGTTTCAGGGATTTTCAAATAAGCTGAGCTTTAAATATTCAACTATTTTCCCAAGCGATAGCATACCATTAATTCTTAGCGATGTTAACCCAACCAGGCAATATTCGAGTATTACAACTTCAGAGTTTAGTCTAAATACACGTTTTGCTTACGAGGAAATATATGTGTATGGAGAGTTTGAGCGCGAAAGCCTGGGATCGGATTATCCAATTGTGAATTTTGATGTTACCCTGGGAGTCAAGAATTTAATGAACTCCGATTACGATTACCTTAAACTTGGCTTGAATGTCCAACATCTTTTCAATGTTGGTACTTATGGTTGGTTTAAATACACGTTTGATGCAGGTAAAATATTTGGACAATTGCCATATCCTTTACTTCGTTTACACGAGGGTAATGAAACCTATGCCTACGATGAGTTCGCTTTTAACATGATGAACTATTACGAATTTGGCAGCGATCAGTGGATCAGTCTATCGGCCGAGCATCATTTTATGGGATTGTTCTTAAACCGGATTCCCATGCTCAGAAAACTTGAATGGCGCGAAGTGACCAGCACAAAGTTATTAATTGGTTCGCTAAACGACGAAAACCTAAATTATGTTGAATTCCCAAGCACCCTTACAGAATTGAGCAAGCCTTACGTTGAGGCTGGAATAGGAATCGAAAATATTTTTAAGCTTATCAGAGTTGAAGCCATGTGGCGATTGAGCTATCTTGACCATCCAGATATTGAAATCTTTGGAATAAGAGCTAAGCTGAAAATTGCATTGTAGCCCATCCTGCATAATTATTCAGGCTAATAATTTCTTGATTAAAACCCAACAACGGAAATTGCTGATTATTGAATAAAATTAATTTTGTCAGGAAAACTCAAAAGGAAATGAAATTAATAAGATTATATCGTTGGTTACACAACTATACCTTAACAAAAAAATATAGCACCCTGCTTATATTTGCATTATTCATTACAGCCTTGTTCTTTGTGCCGGCACTCATGTTTACTATTAAAGCAGCATCACCTTATTGCCGGGCCGACGACTGGCGCTTTGTATTGTTATACCTTAAACCACTCTTTTCTGAAAATATAAAACTTCAGACCTTTTGGTCCGATCCGGTACATCCATTGCCGGTATATTCATTGCTTTTCATTCTAAGTACAAAACTTTTCAATCTCCAAACAGCCCACATTGGCTGGATAACTATTTTTTCTCAATTTTTTATGGGTCTGCTAATCATCAAAGAAGCAGTTAAATCCTTTTCAGTTCGAACGGAAATTTCATTCTTTCTTCTGATTCCGGTAACCGGATTATGTACTTACCTGTTTAGTTTCGTAAGCCACCAGGCTTATTCATGGCCGCTTTTGACTTCTTTAATTATTGCACTTTTTTTGCTCATGGTCATTGTGCAAAAAATAAATCACAATTTTCTGTCTAACCGAATATATAAAATTAATGACTATGTAACATTATCAATGCTGATTGTGGTTACCGGGTTGCTGTTTAGCGACTGGGTGGTTATTATTTCAGTTTCGCTTGTTTTAACCATGGCAGGAATCAGCATATTTAAAAGAGATTCAGGACGATACATAATTAGGACAACTCTGACAATCATTGTTTCTGTAGTATTCGCTCATTTAATCCTTGAATTTTTTCTGATACCAAAATCCCGGGGACTAAAAGGTTATCCTCACGGCCTTTATGAGTTCTTGTTTAGTCATTTTGGAATTAATCTCAAGACTGTATCTGTAGGCCTTCTGACAGGTGTAATTGACTTCAAATGGTTTATTGATATAGGTTTCTCGAAAAACACATTTTTATCATTATCGTATTGGTTTATGGCTTTTTACATTGGAATCTTCGTACTGTATTTTGTCAGGCATTTATATAAATTTTCATTATTCCCTCCGGCAATGATGTTGTTTTCATTATTGTTTCTTGCATCGGTGGTTTACTATCGATACAACCCAACAGATTCCGATGTATTCTGCCTGGTAATACCACGGTATGTGATATATTATCAAATAGGGATTGTAGGATTATTTTGGAGTGTGTATTTACTCTTACTAACACCAAATAAAAATTCTTTCAGTAATGTCCGGAATGTTGTTTTGGTTCTGGTTACTATCCTTTTGTTTTCAGCCTGGCTTATCAATCTTTCCAAAACAAACAAAATAGTCAATTACCTGGATTATAAATATCCTGAAGTTAGTCAGCAGATTCGTGACAAAAAGGAAAATCCTTCGATAGAAGTACCATGGAGTTGCAGGCGTGGCTGGGATATAAGCAAGCAACTGGAATTTTTACATCATCACAAGCTTAACATTTTTGCACCGAACTATCCCCTTCAGTCAGATGTGAAAATTAATAATGTTTCGGAATAGGAAATCCCTATTCGTTTTTAATTGCAACTGCGAATAAAGAAGTTCCGGAGGGGGGATTCCTAAACAACCATAGTTCTGTCTTCATTATCAGCATGAATACCTTATTTATGATAGGGTGGGGAATTTTAAACCCGGTTGAGGCAATTTTTCTTTTATAAAAAAACAAAATAAATTTTCTTACAAGTAATACAGGTACCATAAAAAATCCCCAATACTGGCTGTTCAAAACCTTTATATTTAGATCTTTCAAGAGTTGATTCATTTCCTTTTTCGAATATCTTCTAAAATGCCCCATTTCATTATCGAATATGCTAAAAAGAAATTGATGAGCCGGAACATTTATTAAAATAATACCGCCAGGCTTCAGGTGTGCCATGGCATTTTTGATAAATAATTCTTCGTTTTCAATGTGCTCAATTACATCAAAGAGTAGAATGATATCGTAGTTGCCGGTTAATCTTTTATCGCTGTTCGAAATATCATAAAGAAATTTTCTGCCTCTTAGTTTGGGTGCTTGCTTAAGTGCGTTTACATTCAGGTCACAGCCATCGATTGATAGTTTTGTGTCTGATTCTATCATCTGTAGGTTGACACAATTTCCACAACCAATTTCAAGGGCTTTTTTGTTTTCGATATCAGGAATTCTTTCGAGAAAGCTTTTTGTGATGTTATGCCGCCATATCATCCAGAAATGTTTGTTGTTGTTCAGATCGAACCATTCATCCGACATAGAAACAGAGACTGGTTTGGAAATATATATAATATCTGAATCTTTTGCTTGCTGCTTTTTCATTTTATTATGATGTGTAAACTTTTCCGTCTCTTATTCTTTTCTTAATGACAAAAAGTGGCCTGTTTTTCACCTGGAAGAATATCCTTATCACATAGCTTCCAATTAATCCTAACGAAACCAGTTGAATACCACCGAATAAGATAATGGTAAACAA
Source organism: uncultured Bacteroidales bacterium (assembly GCA_964388245.1). Taxonomy (GTDB): domain Bacteria; phylum Bacteroidota; class Bacteroidia; order Bacteroidales; family M50B96; genus JAIOYV01. Next base: position 17,597 of record CAYLZH010000015.1, on the reverse strand, counting down.
TAATGATGTAAAACCTTGTGGTGTAGCATCATAAAAAAGTTTAAGGACAAGAGTATAGCAAAAATAGATTAGCGATACTACAATTGTACCAATGCCGATTGAGAAGATGAATTTTAATGGGACAATGCTGAAATTAAACAAGCCATTTAAAGCCAGTTCTAAAAGCTTTTTGTATGAATATTTTGGTTTTCCATTCGAGCGTGAGTCTCTGTTTATCTCAATCCCGATTTGTTTAAAACCAATCCAACTGCGCAATCCGCGCATGAACCGGTTTTCTTCAGGCATTGTGTTTAATTGGTCGACAGCTCTTCGGCTTATCAACGAAAAATCGCCAGTGTCGGGGGGTATTTCGATATGTGATGTTTTTTTTAATAGAGAATAAAAAGCTTTATAACAGATCCTCTTAAAGAAAGATTCCTTTCTGCCTTTCCGAATGGCATAAACAACCTCGTACCCTTGCTGCAAATAGTTGTAAAACATATCGAGCACCTCCGGGGGGTCCTGCAAGTCACCATCAATAATCAATACAGCTTCTGTTGCTGTTACATTGATAAGGCCGGCTGTAATGGCAAGCTGATGTCCAAAATTTCGCGAAAGAATGATTGAATGATAATGATCATTCCTTAGTGATAACTCTTCAATTATCTCTGGTGAGCGATCGGTGCTTCCATCATCAACAAATAGTATTTCTATTGATAAATTACTGGTTTTTATCAGATTGTCAAGTCGTGTAATTAAAGAGTCAAGAACCTCCTCTTCGTTGAAGAGTGGAACCACAATGTTGATTTGTGGATTGGATTTATGCTGATATTCACTTATCTCCATTCTATTCAAAATAATCATGCCTCTTTAGAATAAGAGGAAATCGGTAAAGTTTCATCTTGCTCTTTATTTATTTTTCTTCCAATTATGAGTCCGGTCTAAAAAGCATCTTTAGACTCGACTCAATTATGTATTCTGATGTTGAAGTTTTTTCTCAAATTTTATTTTTGTTGTATTATAAAGTTCAATATCAAGTGCATTTTTCTCAAGTACTTCGCCGGCTAATTCATTTAAATCTTCCAAAATTCTGTTGGCCCTGATATCATAGTTAACATTTTCAATGGGCTGATTTACATTCTTAGCTTTATAGCTTAAATTCAGATTAAAACCCCTTTTCTTAAATTCAGGATCGAACAGAAGCAAACTTTCTTTAAAATATTCAACCATACCTGTAAATGGATTATCTTGAATTTCCTGCAAAGCTATCTTCAGGTGTTTCCTTTTTGCTTCATTATTATGAGTAAGACCACATATCATTCGTGTTTGAAAATTGCGTATTGTTGCGGGGGTATCTTTTAACATACGCCAGGCAACATAATCCTTAAAATTCATCTTTTTAGCCATATGAGCACCCAATGTACCATGTTCTTGTTTTTTCTCGAAGTTGTAAACTGACAAGATGCGTTCGATGGGATGCCTGATAAAAAACACCGGGATTAATTCAATATTTTTATGATGCGAAAACCGAAACCAGATATGATGACTGGATAGTGCTGAAATGCCCGGATTGTCATTCAAAAACTCAATCAGGTATTTTTCTCTTCCACTTTGCATTTGATCATTGTCCCGATGATCATAAAATGCTGATCCGAAGTTTTTTTCCAAAATCCAATCGAAAGTTGTTCCTGCATTTTTAAATATATGTTTGTGTACAATGACTTTCCGCTTTTCTGATTTAGCCAGGGCCTTATTGATGTTGTAGGAGAATTTGCAATTATTCATGTTTGAGGTTTTCATGAATTTATCGTTCGTATTTTGTCGATTTTATTGATTTGATAGTATGTATTATTGTTTCTCAAAAACGTCTTCTAATATTTTTCTTGCGGTATCTTCCATAAAATGATTCTCAATTAGCTCCTTACCTTTGTTTGAGTATTTGTACCATGTTGCCTTATCTGTATATAATTCGAAGATTTTGTCAGCAAATTCATATGCATCATCGGCTATCATACAATGGTTTTCAATAGCGGGTACGCCTTCTGCTGACACGGTGGTAATTACAGCAGGCAACTGATGATACATCGATTCGAGTAACTTCCCCTTTACGCCTGCACCAAAACGAAGAGGTAAGACTGAAATCCGGCAATTCCGGTAATATCGTATTAATTCATCATCAGCTACATACCCGGTTACTGAAATATCCGGGCCATTCAGCATTTTTACTTCATCAGTCGGGCTGGATCCAACAATATTAATTTTCACCTCGGGTAAAAGCTTTTTAACTTCAGGAAATACTTCCTTTATAAACCAGATAATTGCATCGGGGTTTGGAGGATGTCCAAAATATCCAACAAACAAAATATCACTTCGTTCATCATATCCCGGTACATCATCAGGCAAATTCCTGAAAAAATAAACTGGAATTGTCCGAATGGTTTTGTTTGGCGCCATTGCCTTAATAAAAGGCTCTTCATATGTTGAGAAAGGAAAAACAATATCGACACTATTGAAAATTTGATGCTCTGTTTTATAAAACTTTTGGCTTTCTTTCAGATAAAACTTATCACCTGTCAGTTCATATTGTTTCTTGCTACCGAGGTACTGAAGATCGTGGCCTATATATGCAACTTTTGTATTACAATAGTTTTTAATGTAACTAAAGTATTTTGGTGCAATATGCGATCGATGTGTAATTATTATATCGAGATATTTTCCATTTTCCCTGAACCATTCACGAATGTTTTGCTGCATAAAATTTCCATATAAAACTTCGATTCCCAATTGCTGCAAATGGCTTGTATAGGGTTCTTGTTTAAAAAAATTATCCCCCAGGAAATGAACCTGGTACCCCATCTTCAAAAAAAGTTTCAAATAATTAAATGTACTTCTTGAACCAGCATCCTGATCGTGCATTGGCACGTAATGATCGATAACAAGAATATGCTTTTTTGACATCGACCTGTCGCGATGGAAAAATGAATTGTGGCCGTTTGGTGAGCTTTCAATCCGAAGTTTTTGTTGCCATTTGTCAAGGAATTTTTTTCTATTGATGGCCTGAAATTTTTTGATGCCCTCTTCTTCATCTGTGCCATGACTTCTGCCTTCGTAGTGAATAATACTGGCCTGTGGTTGATACACTACTTTAAATCCTGATTCCCTGATCCTGAATGCCAGGTCGGTATCCTCATAATAGGCAGGCGAAAATTGTTCATCAAAACCATTAAGCTTTTCCCAAAGGTCAGCCCTAATCAGCATGCATGCACCTGAAACATAATCTACCTCTTTTAGGTAATTATATGCCGGTTTATCAGGATCGTCGAACTTGCCAAAATTCCACCCCGAGGCATCATTCCAGATTATCCCTCCGGCTTCCTGTAACCTGCCATCGGGGAACAATAATTTCGAACCAACTAAGCCGGCTTTATCATGTTTTTCGATTGTCTCAACCATGTTAAAAAGCCAGTCGTTCGAAACTTCTGTGTCGTTATTCAACATGCAGATATATGCTCCCTGTGCCATGGTAACCGCCGTATTGCACGACTTGAGAAAACCAAGATTCGTGTCATTTTTCACATAGCGGATACCTTTTACATATTCTGAAATATTTGGTGATTTATCGGTAGAATGGTCATCGATTATAATTATTTCATACCCAAAACCATCTGTATGTTTTTTTATTGATTGAAGACATCTGTATGTACAAATAAATTGGTTATAAACCGGGATAACTATTGAAACCAGGGGATTTTCAACCTGAACAAAATGCAATACTTCAAGTTGATTAATATCAAATGCTTCAGGTTGTTGACATGGGGCATTGTTGTTAAGAACGGTTTCTATGTCTTCCATATGTCTTTTTCCCCGAATATACCATCCCAGTCGGTAAATAAAGGATGAGATTCCTTCTCGACGCAATAATCCGAGGCTTGCATAAAAATCCCTGAGAAGAATAATCAGCCTGTTTCGACTCAACCGTATAATTTCCAAAACCTTCCTGAATGGTTTTGTAATTTTCCAACTTATCGAATTTAACAACTGGTTTATCTCAATTTCAAACCATTGGTTTTTGTTTTCGAGCTCTTTCTTCTCCTCAGTATTTCTTTCAAGCTCATTGTTAAGATGCAAAATTTCACGTTGTTGTTCTTCAACCTTTATCTTCAGACTTAATAATTCAGACGTATTTTTATTGATTGTTTTTTGAAGGATATCAATCTTTTCTTCGGTCGATTTCTGGTTATCAAGGGCTCGTTTATTTGTTATTTGCAAAGTTGATAACATAACATCTTTGTCCTGTTGATCGAATGACTCGACAGAAAGTTGTATGCTTACTCTTTCAACAGGTTTTCCCTTTTCGAAAGTATATCTGATACAAGGCTGATTGCTGATAAAATAAAACTGATAATTGTTTTTGAAAATATAATTTCCGGAGTAAGGTTCTGTGATAAACGATTCTTCAGCAGTAAACACCTTAGTTTCAATAATTTTGATCTTACATGCATGATCAAAAAGATGTACATCGAACCCTGTGAATAATCCTGCATTATTTCCAGTTTCGAATGTGAGGCTTTCCATTCCCTGCACATATCCCAAACTGTGGGTTTTAGCAATTTCTTTTTTATCCAACCTGTAAAATAACATGTTTACCGGATTTCTTAATTTCTTATCAGCTTCAAACATCGATTTAAAATCAGGTTCGAAAAATACAGATGAGAAATCATTTTGGATATAAGCTGAATGTTTATTGCATTGCTCAGATAAATGCTTCCACATTAACTGTATTTTTGGAAAGAAACTGCTTTCATTAATCAAATTCTCATTATTGGTAACAAAATGCTCCAATTCAGGCTTTATTGCAGCAAAATATTCAGCAGCAATATTTCGATCAAACAATCCATTTAGTTTTTCCTGTATAGTTTCTGGTTTATACAGAAGATTGTGGAACGAAATAAAATGGCATGGGAACAGTACCTCATTCACAAACATGTAGTTATAATAATACCATAAGAGCAAGCCATTATGAATGGTAATTCCGTTGCGCTTATTGATCGACAAAGCCACACTTAGGGGATCACGAATTATATTAAAAAATTGAATCTCAGCAGAGACCTCTTTAAGAATGGTGTTCCAAAAAGGCATAAGGATGCAAAAGCGTGGATCTTTGACGATTACATTATCCGAAGATTTTAATTTTCTATTGATCAGAAGTTGGGCACGATCACCGAATAAGTCAATAAGGTCACGATGGAGTATTTCAATCCTGCGATTTTCTAAATCTTCAACCTGATGCCAGCTTAATAACATGTAAGACAAGATCTCATTGTTAAGTCTGAAAATGTCCATGTCTTCCCAGTAACCAGTCTGATTGTCGCTATCAGCAGGCATTAAATTACTGCCCGCATCGAAACCCAGGCTCGATACAAGCTGAGTAAAAACACTTGTGCCCGATCGATGCATTCCGCAAACAACAATTATTTTCTTATCCATCTGAAATTATCTTGTTGACCTTTTGCCTTGCCACTTTTACTACCAAACTGAGTGTGTTCAAAATATCATAAGAGTGGAATTTTCATCTTTAAAAAAATCTAAATTTAAATATTTTTTGTTGATTAAACCATTTCATTTACCATACATCATAACAACAACTGTTAAAAATTTGCTAACTACTCAAAACAATTCGATGATGAAAAACATGTTGAATCAAATTACCCTGATTGCAGTTGTATTAATAGTTTTTACAGCTTGCGACACCACAGAATCACCCCTCGCCGATGATGCCTTATTGTCGGTTAAAGAGAATGCCCTTTCAGATAATCTTTTTAATGATGTGCTCCAACAGGTTAATGAAGCTTCAAAATCGAGCCATGATAACTTAAGCTCAGGAACGAAATCGATAATGAATGGTTGCGCATCAATTACCCTAACTCCTTTCGATACTATTAACTGGCCCAAAACACTGACCATTAATTTTGGAACAACCAATTGTCTTTGCAACGATGGCAAAAACAGGAGGGGAATTATTCTTGTTACACTAAGCAACTGGTATCGTGAGCCCGGCTCATTACGAACAATAAGTTTTGATGGGTACTTTGTTAATGATCATAAAATTGAAGGGATCAAAACTGTTGAAAACAATGGCTTCAATTTAAATTCGAACCTGAGTTTTACAATTATCGTCGACAGTGCCGTAATTACAAAACCCGACAGTTCCCAAATTTATTGGTCGGCCAGCAGAACACGCGAATGGATAAATGGCGAACCAACCTGGACACTTCAGGATGATGAGTATCTGATATCAGGGATTACAAGTGGAATTAATTCCATTGGCGACACATTTGCTGTTGTAATAAATGTTCCTCTGCATGTTAAATTCGATTGTCCGTGGGTAATGGCCGGTGAGTTAACCATCGATCGACAAAACCTCACTGATATCATTGTTGATTATGGAAACGGGTCTTGCGATGCACTTGCAACAGCAACAGTTAATGGTGTAAGTTATCCTTTTACAATGAATTGATCGTAGGTTAGCTTAGTTTATATAAAACGAAGAAGGAGGCCTTAAGACCTCCTTCTTCATGATATAATTAAAACTACTCAATAATTCCACATAATTTTTCACGCATCGAATTAATCATCGATTCAAATAAGATACGCCCATCGGTATTTCCAAGTTCATCATCAGCAGCCCGCTCAGGATGGGGCATCATGCCATAGACATTTTTACGTGCATTGCATATTCCGGCAATATTTTCAATCGATCCGTTTGGGTTCGTTTCTTTCGATACCTTCCCGTTTTCATCACAGTACCGGAAAAGAATCTGATGATTTTCGTTCATTTCCTTCAAGGTATCTGTGCTGGCATAGTACCGGCCTTCTGCATGGGCAATAGGTATTGTTAATGCCCTGTCGATGTTTATTTTCCTGGTAAGACAAGTGGAGTGGTTTACAACACTGACATAGGTATTTTTACAAATGAATTTCTGGTTGTTGTTGTGAAGAAGAGCTCCCGGTAACAATCCTGATTCGCATAAGATCTGAAACCCGTTACATACACCAAAAACAAACCCACCGCGGTTTGCAAAATCGATAATTTGCTCCATGATAGGTGAGAACCTTGCTATAGCTCCCGATCGTAAGTAATCGCCATACGAAAATCCCCCGGGTAATATTATTGCATCAACATTGTGCAGATCAGTAGTTTTATGCCATAATTCAACAACATTTTGTTCCATTATCTCACGCAAAACATAGATCATGTCGTGATCGCAATTGGAACCCGGAAAAACAACAACACCAAATTTCATAAGAATTGATTTTAATGCGTTTCAAAGATAGATATTATTCATCAGCAAGCAAACCGACAAAGCCTGAAGTTAGCCGGGAATAAGCAGTTTTTCAACTGGCAGGTATTAAACTGCTATTTCAATTTATACATTGAACCATTGATGATTACGGCATCCAGCTTCATTTGTTTTGCCGATTTTAGGGCATCAGCAGGTCGATGTACAATCGGCTCGCCTCTTTGATTGAATGAGGTATTGATCAGGGCCGGAATATTGTGTTTGTTATCAAGATGCAAAAGTAAATCGTAAATAAACGGGTTTTCATCACGATGAAATATGGTCTGGATACGTGAGGTTCCGTCAACATGCGTAACTCCTGAAAGTTGATGCTGATATTCAGGTATTATATCGAAATTCAGGAGCATATACTTTGAAAGGTGATGGATATGCTTGTTACCTGTTACAAGGCTGGCATTTTTTTCAAGCATTACAGGTGCAACCGGTCGGTACCACTCTCTTCCTTTGCACCCGATACTGACAGTCCTGGCCAGTTCTTTTGAGTTTGGCAGCGCAAGGATACTCCGGTTTCCAAGAGCCCGTGGCCCAATTTCTGATGGACCATTGCTTATTCCAATTATTTTACTTTTCATCAACATACCGGCCGTTTCCTTTACCAGGTCGTTAGTAAAATGAACTGATGAATTTTCAACACCCCAGTTGTTCAGATACGGCGAATGAACACTTATATTACTATGCTTTTGAAATTCAAGAAATGCAGCTGCACCAAGGGCAAGACCAGAATCATCGGTGCAGGGTGGTATAAAAACATCTTTAAAAATTTGCCCATTTTGGATTGCAGAGTTTGACGGGATATTAAGCGCTGATCCGCCAGCATAATAAAGATATTCAGTGGAAGTTAAACGCTGTAGTTGCCTGATTTTCTTAACTAATTCGCGCTGAAAAACATGCTGAAATGTTGCTGCAATATCTTTAAGAATTTGTTTTTTACCATCGAATTGGCTTAACTGTATTCCAAAATCCTGCTCAAGTTTTGAGAAGAACGGCTTTTTATCTTTCCAGATGTTTTCGAAATAATTATTCTCTTTCAACCATAATTCCAGCTCTAAGCTATAATTACCGAAAGCGGCATATCCCATTAACTTTCCGGGCACTGCATTCTGATCTTTAATCCTTGCGCCGATAATTGCAAAAGAGAGTGCATTGGCATTGAAAAAAGATGACAGGTATTTTAAATCCCAATGATATTCAACTGGTTTTATATCTCCATTAATCCAGTGCCAGGCCGAAAAGTTGCTCAGACTTGCACCTCCGTCAAAATGGATAAGTAAGCTGTTTTCCTTAAATTCACCGTAAAATGGTAGGCAAGAAAAAAGATGTGCAAGTTCATGATTTAGTATGCTGGCTTTTTTTGAGTCTTTTAACCACCAGCATTTTCCTAATTCTGCCCCTGCCTGTAATGTATCGTTAATTGAGGTCTCAAACCTGATTTCTCCACCCGATGTTATAAACGACCGTCCAACAACATTATCAACAAAAATTAGATCGAATTCGGTGTTTAATAATTTCTCCTTTTTCAAAAGCCCAAAGAGCTCTTTGTGTAGGTTGTTGTCACGTTTTTTACGGCTAATCCTTTCTAATTGAAGGTGTTTTATCACCTCACCATCTTGCATTATGGCAATAGCATGGTCGTGAACAAACCAGGGATACGATAAATCTGCCCTGTCCTGAATACCGTATATTGCGAGACTTGGTTTTGGCATTTATCTGTTAATGGAATACGATTAATATCAGGATAAAAATGAAGGTGTTGAGATGAAAATCACTCAAATAGCTTTTATTTGAAGCTTAATTCGGAATAATCGACTTGTCCTGATTTCTTTTCCCCGGCAACTATTAACTTCTGTGTCTTAACAATATTCCTCCTTTTACGCAATTTATTCTGCTCGATTTTATCCTGGGTTTTTACACAATATATTTTACGTTTTCTCATTTCGCGGTTGTGCCCAACCCGATGTTCAGGAAATTTGCCATCTTTTTTAAAAAGAATGCGCAAGGCCATAGCGCCAAAGGCAATGCCAAGGAAAATTACTGAGAGTCCTATTAATTTTAAGATAAGCATAATTTAACTTTGTGCTGAAAAATTATCGCTTTATAATTTTGTGGATGGTATTGTGGCTATTAGTCCTTAGATGCACAAAATAAACTCCTGGTTTAATCCCCGAAAGGTCGAGTGCAGATTCAGATAATCCGGTAAGGTCTTCATTAGACTGCACAACTATCTGTCCAAGGGTATTTACAAGGCCAATCCAAACATCTTCAGAAACAAATGAATCAAAAGAGATATGTAAGATATCATTAACAGGATTCGGATACACCTGAAAATTAGTATTACCTTCATTTTCTATTGAAAAAGGATTGAAATGAGCCTCGTAATTCAGGTTCCATCCACCGCCATTATTCGATCCGTTTGTGAAAAAATATACAAGAGCCGAACCCGATTTAACTGTAACCGGATAAGGTTGGTTTGAATAATTGAATTTTGCCACCAGGTTATCCATATCACCTTCGTATATTTTTACATTGTCGATATCGTCGAACAGATCGAAATAGGAGAAATCGAAACTTATGGAATCTGCTCCATCGGGATCTATTAACCATTTGCACAACGACGCATCCTTGTAGTTACAATCTCCACTGCCATCACCCAACGATCCAAATTCATCAGTAAGGTTGCGCTTACCAAAACAATAATCAACAGAATAACTTACTGTCCATCCACTTGATGTAGTATCACTATTTGTGACAAAATTCAACAACATACCACCATTCGCGGCAAATAACAATTCAGGTATTTCAAGTGTATCTGACAATTTTGCCAGCAGCTCATCCGACGTTGATAATCCGGCGTAAACGTAAAGTGTGTCGCCACTATGTACATTAAACTGATCGAATTCAAGGTAAATATTTTGACCACAATCCGGAACTATTTCCCAAAAGCAATCGACATTATTCTGATACTTTTCGGGGCCGCTACCATCATTAAAAGTTCCTTCGGTTCCTGATATTTGGGTCATTGAGGAGCAATAGTCAGGGTAGTTACCCGAAGGATAAAGATTAAATGCAAGTTTATGCCCAGCATAGAAATCACTGGATCCGGGTGTAAGCTGATCAATATTGTAATAACCATTATAGCTTCCGCCCCAACCCCAGTTCATATGGAAATAGTCGTTTTGATATCCATCGCAATTCCAAGCATGCCCGGAACTGTTTGTATAACCTACATAAATAGTTGGTCTTAAATTGTCAATTTCATTTTTGATGAGATTTTTCCACTGATTATCAGAATAACTATTACGGCTGTTATATTCCCAGTCGGATGAATAATTAAAGTGGCTTTCCATCGACTGGCAGGCTTTCGAAACCCATGCCCCTGAGGCATTTGGTCCATAATTCATTTCGGATGCAACACCACAATGATACAGAAATTCGGCTAATGATGCATTACTTTCGGTTCCGGTATTTGGCATATTGTAGAACTCATAATGGGTATTGCCATAGTTCGCACTTTGGTTTCCATATCCCGAAGCGTAATAATTACTCGTTCCTGAACCTTGTGCAGGAAAGTTATAATATTTCATTACCTGGGCAATTGAAATAGCCACACATCCCACGAGAGCATGACCGGCAGGTCCGGCTGGATCTTCAGGACAAAATTCATTATAGGGATAACCTTGATTCCAATTGGTTAACAGAAGTGGCTCGGGAGGTGTTTCGGTTGTCTTATGAATGTTATTGCTTAACAATTTTGCCCAATCTGATGAAGTTGCCTCAGATGCTTTTGTCCCATTCCTTTTTGCTAAATTTATTTGCTCGCTGTACTCATTTATCAGGTAACTTGTTGCCGGTGGCAGGTCAGTGCCGGAAAACGATCCTTTCATGGAATAAGCCAGTATTGGTTTTACAGCATCGTCAGCCGAAATCAGAACAAAGCCATTGTTGTTTTTAACTGAAAACGCATAAAACACTGTGTCTAAAGCCAGTGTTCCGGTATAAGTGAGGTTGATTTCAGATAATCCGGCTTTCGTATTTAAGTGAATTCCTGATATTTGTGTATAAAAATTTACTGCTGCTTTTTGTGCCGTTTCTGTTTTTACTTCTTTGGCAAAGAGTTGCCCTACACTAAATACTAAGATAAGAAGTACTGTTAATATTTGTTTCACAAGTATAATTGTTTAGTGTTTATAATTTATGCACAGATAAAAGCAATCCCGATAATTTTAAACAATCTTTTGGTAAATTTAATTGGTTGAACATATTAACGATTCAAGCTTTCTTTCTTTGCACTAAATCTTATATCTTTTTTAAATGATGGAGGTAAATCCCATTACCTTCTAATCGGCTACAAAAGTATATATTTATTTAGTTTAATTATTTGTTTAACAAATTTTTATTCCTGATGTTTCCACGGATAGTCAATAGTATAGTGTAAACCTCTGCTTTCTTTCCGTTTACTTGCCATTTTTATAATCAGATATGCAACATTAATTGCGTTGCGCAGCTCGCAAATTTCAATCGAAACGGTCGATTTTTTATACAGTTCTTCTGTTTCGCTGTAAATTATATCGAGCCGGTCGAGGGCTCTTTTTAATCTCAGGTTCGAGCGAACAATCCCAACGTAATTACTCATTATTTGCTGAAGTTCCTTCAGGTTTTGAGTTATCAGGATCATTTCTTCGGGATGAGAGGTACCTTCATCGTCCCAATCCGGGATGCTGGATGTATAAATTAATTCAGGAACTCTTTTAACAGCATCTTTGGCTGCCCTGTCGGCAAAAACCACGGCTTCAATAAGAGAATTACTTGCAAGCCGGTTGGCCCCATGCAAACCGGTACTTGCCGATTCTCCTGCGGTATACAAATTCCTGATACTCGTCCGGCTATTCTTGTCAACTTTTATCCCACCACAAATATAGTGTGCCGCCGGTACAACCGGAATCATTTCCGTGCTAATATCAATGCCTAACTGCATACATTTTTCATTGATATTTGGGAATTGATTTTTAAGCCCGGTTGCTTCGAGGTGAGTTGCATCGAGATAAACAAATTCATCACCTCTGGTCTTCATTTCATGGTCGATAGCGCGTGCTACAATATCACGCGGAGCCAATGATTCCCGTTTGTCGTATTTGTACATAAACTCTTTGCCATCACGTGTTTTTAAAATAGCACCAAAGCCACGTAATGCTTCAGTAATTAAAAAAGACGGCCGTTCCTTCGGGTTATAAAGTGCAGTTGGATGAAATTGTACAAACTCCATATTTTCAATAATCCCTTTTGCACGATAAACCATTGCAAGTCCATCGCCGGTTGCTATTGGCGGATTTGTAGTGGTTTGATAAATATTTCCTGCCCCGCCTGTCGCAATAAAAGTTGTTTTTGCAAGAATTGTTTCAATTTCATTATTCCTGAGATTAAGTACATAAATTCCGTAACAATCTAAAGTTTCCTCGCTTCTTTTAACTTCTTTACCCAGATGGTGTGGTGTAATTAGGTCAATGCCAAAGTACTTCTCCAGTATAGTAATGTTTTTATCCTCTCTAACTTTTTTACCAAGGCTCATTTGAATTTCGAATCCGGTATTGTCTTTATGATGCAAAACCCGGTGCTCGGAGTGTCCGCCCTCTTTGGCCAGGTCAAACATTCCATTGGGTTTCTTATCGAACGAAGTGCCCCAATTAACCAATTCGTCTATTTGCCCTGGCCCTTCGCTTACTACAATCCTGACTATTTCTTCGTTACAAAGATCACTACCTGCTTTTAAGGTATCACTTATATGTTTTTCATAAGTATCAGGAGAATAGGTTACTGCTGCAATCCCTCCCTGTGCGTATCGAGTATTTGTTTCATCGAGTTTGTTTTTGCTGATAATGCAAACCGAACCGTGTCGGGCAACTTTTAGAGCATAACTTAATCCGGCAATTCCCGATCCAATAACAAGAAAATCAAACTTCCTGCTCATACAAGCTTTATTTGTTTCGAAATTAAGGAGACAAAAGTAAATAATTACATTAATTGTTTATCGGAGAGCTTTTTTGTACTCCTGGAATAAATTAACAATTTCGTAATGTTGATTAAAAAATTATTCATTTCTTTGCACCCCGTAAATTTTGCCTTAAGCGAAATGTTTAAATTACTGACAAGGAATAAATTACACTTTTTACATGTACCTTAAATCAAATTAGAATTATTGAAATGAGTTACCTTGATATAGAAAAACGCAAATTAATAAACCTGGAATATTCATTAAACCTGGAATCTCTTCGTTCGAACCGGGCCGGATCGTATGCCAATACCACAGTAATTGGATCGAATACACGGAAATATCATGGACTACTGATTTGTCAACTTCCTGAAATTGATAATCAGCACCACGTATTGCTTTCCGATTTGGATGAGACTATCATTCAACATGGATCGGAATTTCGACTTGCAGTTCATAAATATCCAGGAAATACCTGGGAACCCAAAGGGCATAAGTATGCTATGAGTTTCAAAATGGATCCAATGCCAACTATAATTTACCGTGTTGGAGGTGTGCGATTAAAAAAAGAAATTATCCTTATTCAAAACGAAGCCCGGATACTTATTCGATACACCTTGCTTGATGCACACAGCCCGACAAAATTAAAGCTTCAGCCATTCATGGCATTCAGAAATATTCATACGTTGAGTAAGGAAAACCTTTATGCGAATACACAGGTTGAAAAAATTCCGAATGGGGTAAAATCGCAGATGTACAACAACTACCCCTATTTGTTTATGCAAACTTCGAAGAAAGCTGAGTTTGTTGCTTCGCCCGACTGGTACAGGAATATCGAATACATTATGGAACAAAAGAGGGGGTATGAATACTCAGAAGACCTTTTTGTGCCGGGACATTTCGAATTTGATATTAAGAAGAACGAAAGTGTCATTTTTGCTGCAAGTCTAAAACAAACCACAGCAAAATCACTGAACAACCAGTTCGAAAAGGAAGCCGGGAGTAGGATTCCTCGAAATAGTTTTGAGAATAATTTAAAAAATGCAGCGCAGCAATTTATCGTTCGCAACAAAGGAAAAGTTGAAATAATTGCCGGATTCCCCTGGTATGGCCGTTTGGGACGAAATACATTTATAGCCCTTCCTGGTTTAACCCTTTCTAACAACGATACAAAAACCTGTGAAGAGGTTCTTGATACCATGTCGGCAGAATTGCAAGGATCATTTTTTCCTCAGGTGGGATATGGCGACTATGCTTTATACAATTCAGCGGATACTCCCCTATGGTATTTTTGGGTAATTCAGCAATACGCTGAAAAAACAGGCAAGTATGCAATAATTAAAAACAAATACTGGTCGAAGATGAAGACTATTCTTGAAGGTTTTCGTGCTGGTACGGATTTTAATACAGGGATGCAGGAAAACGGTCTTATCTGGGCGGGTCATGTTGGTGTGGCACTTACATGGATGGATGCGGTTACTTATGGCAATCCGGTAACACCGCGTACAGGTTTTGCTGTTGAAATTAATGCACTATGGTATAATGCTGTAAATTTTGCATTGGAGGTTGCCGAAAAAGTAAAGGACAATAAATTTACCGAAGACTGGAAAGACTTACCGTCAGAAATTGAAAAATCATTCATTTCCATGTTTTGGGATGGAAAGAAAAAATATCTGGCTGATTATTCCGATCACTCATCGAAAGACTGGTCTGTGCGTCCGAATCAGATATTTGCGGCATCGATGCCCTATTCTCCATTGACAAAAGAAATGAAGAAGGCCGTTGTAGATAAGGTTCAGAAGGAACTTCTTACTAAAAAAGGTCTTCGGACTTTATCTCCTAAAAACGCAAAATACATAGGATCTTACGAAGGCGATCAAATTAGTCGTGATAGTGCTATCCACCAGGGAACGGTGTGGCCATGGCTTATCGGACATTTTGCTGAAGCCTATCTTAATTTACATGAAAAATCCGGAGTCGATTTCATCAGGAAATTTTTCTCAGGAATTGAAAAAGAAATAAGCCGTCACGGTATTGGTTCAATTTCAGAGGTTTTCGATGGCGATCCGCCAAACCACCCAGGAGGTGCAATCAGCCATGCTGGAAGCGTAGCAGAGTTATTACGTGTGAAAGATTTGATCGAAAAATACAGCAAATAATCAATCATATTATAAGGCATCAATTATAATTATCAATCAATAATAATCAGAATAAAATATGAAGGTACTAATGTTTGGATGGGAGTTTCCTCCCCACATTACAGGTGGGTTGGGGACGGCCTGCTACGGCCTTACCAAAGGATTATCCCATCACGATGTTGAAGTCATGTTTGTGGTACCCAAAGCATTTGGCGATGAGGATCAGAGTTACGTCCAATTACAACAAGCCGAAGGAGTATCCATTACGAAAAGAGAAGTCACCAATCAGGAATTTTGGAAAAAGTTTACATATATCGAAGTTGGTTCAAACTTGCTTCCCTATTTATCGCCCGAAGAATTTGAAAAACTAAAGGAAGATAACATACTTGATAAAAAATTGGTTACTGAATCAGTTTTTTCCAGCGAATTCAAGTTCAGTGGAAAATATGGAACAAGTTTAATGGAAGAAGTTGCACGATATGCACTGATTGCTTCTGTAATTGCTTCGGAAAATGAATTTGATGTTATCCATGCACACGACTGGTTAACCTACCGGGCCGGAATAGCTGCCAAACAAATATCTGGTAAACCATTGGTTGTTCACATGCATGCAACCGAATTCGACAGGAGTGGCGAAAGCGTAAACCAACAGGTTTATGATATAGAGCGGGAAGGAATGCATGCAGCCGACAAAGTAATAGCTGTTAGCAACCTGACCCGTAAAACCGTGGTCGACAAATATGGTGTTGAAGCTGACAAAGTTGTAGCTGTTCATAACGCAGTTGAACCTGTAGAAAAAAAGGCCGGCAAAAAACTATCGAAAGGAGTGGAAGACAAAATTGTAACATTCCTCGGAAGAATAACTTTCCAGAAGGGTCCCGAATATTTTGTTGAAGCCGCTCAGAAAGTATTACAACGATATCCGAATGTTCGCTTTGTGATGGCTGGAAGTGGCGACATGATGAACAAAGTGATTCGTCGTGTAGCTGAATTGAAAATTGCCGACCGCTTTCACTTTGCCGGATTCTTAAAGGGAGGCGAGGTCGACGATATGTTTGCCATGAGCGACGTTTATGTAATGCCTTCTGTTTCCGAACCTTTTGGAATTTCACCTTTGGAAGCCATGCGATCGAACGTGCCGGTTATTATTTCAAAGCAATCCGGTGTTTCCGAAATATTAAACCATGCCATCAAAATTGATTTTTGGGACATCGATACCATGGCCGATGCCATTTATGGAATCCTGAAATATGATGGACTACAGAAAATGTTCAGGAAGCATGGAAAAGAAGAAGTCGATAACCTTATTTGGGAAAATGCAGCCCATAAAGTAAGAGAGGTTTATCAATCAGTATTATAAACTATGAATCAGAAAAACAGAAAAAATTAACAATACTATGAATACGATTTGCTTATATTTTCAGGTACATCAGCCATATCGCTTAAAACCTTACCGCTTTTTTGACATAGGCCAGGATCATTACTATTTCGATGATTACAACAACCGGGCTATTATGGAAAAAGTAGCCAGTCGATGTTACCTGCCCGCTAACAAGGTAATGCTGGAATTAATCGAAAAGTATGGAAAAAAATTCAAGGTAACATTTTCTTTGTCAGGTTCTGTTATCGAACAGTTCGAGGAATATGCTCCTGAAGTTTTAGAAAGCTTTAAAAAACTTGCAGCAACCGGTTCGGTTGAATTTTTGGCCGAGACATATTCTCATTCTCTTGCTTCATTAAAGGATAAGGATGAGTTTATCCGACAGGTGAAAGCCCATTCACGACTCATTAAAAAGCATTTCAAAAAGGTGCCAAAAGTATTCCGGAATACCGAGTTGGTTTATTCTGATGAGATTGGCGAAATGGTTGCCGGTTTAGGCTATAATGCCATGTTAACCGAAGGGGCAAAACATATTTTAGGATGGAAGAGCCCCAATTATTTGTACAACAATGCCAATAATCCTAAACTGAAATTATTATTGAAAAATTTCACCTTAAGCGATGATATCGCATTTCGTTTTTCAAATCAGGGTTGGGCAGAGTGGCCTTTAACTGCTGAAAAATTTGTTGGATGGATAAAGGAAACCGAAAACAAACAACAAGTAGTAAACCTTTTTATGGACTATGAGTCCTTTG
>CAYLZH010000014.1:0-34319 GCA_964388245.1 uncultured Bacteroidales bacterium | reverse complement strand
CGAAAGAATATATGGTGTTTAATTTTTCCTTTTCAGTCATCTCTTCCCATTTGGCATGTTCTAATCCATCTATTTCTTCTGGTTTTTCTATTGGTATTAATGCAATGCCTTTCCTGTGCTGAAAACCTTTTTCGCTTACATCGGCAGCCCAGGCCACTGTATGGTCGTTCATCAGGGCATGGTTTATTGCTGAAATCAATTCGCCGAGGGGCACATTGTAAACTTTGCCGTACGACCAGTTGTCAGGCGATTCAAAAATAAATGATGTATAATAAGGCTGATGTGTAAATGAAGTCAGGGCAATATAATCGTCAGGATTGAAACCCAAATAATCTCGGAATGATTCAGGTGAATATGGTTTCCCGTTCACTTCGAAACGGTAAGGATATTCACCCAGATATGCGTCGAGAATTCCATCAAATGCTTTTATCCAGGCAGGTGAGAGTTTTTTGTTCTTATTTTCGATTACACCATCAACAAAGCTTTTTAACGCCATATCCATCTCACCATGAACATGTTTTTCTTCTCCGTAATTGAGGCCAGGGTATGTACTTTCCGGTACCAAACCATAATTCCTGACAACATCCATTACATCCCATCCCTCGGCACCACTGGTAAAATTCATTTTTCCATGGAAGCGTACATACCCGATAGCATGATCATGATAAGCATTTCGCACAAAAAACATTTCGGAAATATCGAACTCTCCCTTTCCCATTCGCAATAGTTCCGACTCGATAAATGATGCCGAAGCATAAGTCCAGCAGGTACCTGAACGATACTGATTTTTAACCGGTGTAGTTAACACTGTTTGCAAATCAGTAAATAAATAGGCTTCGGTATTCTCTTTCTCCTGCGACCATAAACAGGAGGTCAGGAAAAGAATTAGCACTGTAATTGTTGTCTTCTTCATAATGTTTGGTTTATGTTAATTCGTCCAGTTCGAGCCACCGCATCTCTTTCTCATCAATAAGATTAAGTATTTCAGCAAGGCGATTCGATTTCTTTAATAGATCACCCTGGCTTAACTGTCCGGATGAAATTTCATTTTCGAGTAATTGTTTCTCCTGGTTTAAACTTTCCAATTCTTTCTCTAATAAATCATATTCCCTTTTTTCGTTAAAGGATAATTTTTTTTGAAGCTTTTGAGAAACAGGTTTGCTCTTTGGGGGCTGGGCCTTTTGTGTCTTTTTCTCAAATCGTTGATTTCTTTCCTTAAGCTCCCGGTATTGTGAGTAATTGCCCGGAAAATCGCGGATAAGGCCATTTTCTTCAAATACAAAAAGATGATCGACCACTTTATCCATAAAATACCTATCGTGTGATACGATTAAAAGGCAGCCATTAAATTTCTGCAAATACTCCTCAAGCACGTTCAATGTCATAATGTCAAGGTCGTTGGTAGGTTCGTCGAGCACCAGAAAATTTGGATTTTGCATTAATATGGTTAATAAAAACAATCGACGTTTTTCGCCCCCGCTTAATTTACTTATGTGCTGATGATGTGTTTCGTTTGGGAAAAGAAAATAATTTAGAAACTGTGCCACCGACATTTTGTGCCCGTCGCCTAAAATTACGACTTCGGCCACCTCTCTCACGGCGTCAATAAGGCGCTGGCCTTCCTTAAACTTTATTCCTTCCTGCTTGTAATAACCATAATTAACAGTTTCGCCCAGTTCGATTTTTCCTGAGTCGGGTTTTAGTTGCTGGGTTATAATATTCAGGAAGGTTGATTTTCCACATCCGTTTTTTCCAACAATACCTATCTTCTCACCCTTTGTAAATTTATAGGTAAAATCTTTTATCAGAATTCTGTTATCGAATGCTATTGAAATATAGGAAAGTTCTAAAATCTTTTTCCCGAGTCTGGTGGATTTCACATTAAGATTCACCTTTTGTTCTTTGGTCTTCTGCGAGGCAGTTTCCTTTAAATCATAAAATGCATCAACCCGGTATTTGGCTTTCGTTCCCCGTGCCTGGGGCATTCTCCGCATCCAATCCAACTCTTTGCGCATTAAATTCCGTGCTTTTTCGATATTGGTATTTAAGTTCTGTATGCGAAGGTCACGTTTTTCAAGAAAATAGGAATAGTTCCCTCTGTAATTATACAGTTGCTTATCATCCAGTTCGACAATCTCATTGCAAACCCGGTCGAGGAAATACCTGTCGTGGGTTACCATTAATAAGGTACTTTTCGAATTTTTCAGGAACAGCTCCAACCATTCGATCATATCAAGATCAAGATGATTTGTGGGTTCGTCGATTATCAGAAGATCGGGATTATTAATAAGAACATTTGCCAGGGCCAATCGTTTGCGCTGTCCACCCGACAAATACTTAATCTTTTTATCAAACTCCTCAATATTGAGTTGAGTTAATATCTGTTTAACCTTAACCTCATAATCCCAAGCATTCAGGGTGTCCATTTTATGCATTATTTCTTCGAGTCTGTTCTTATCATTGCTTTGAATAATCTCTTCATACTCTCTGATAACCCGGATTATTTCCTGTGATGATTCGAATACCTGACCAATAACCGTGTTTTCTTCGTTGATGTCTGGAAATTGCTTGAGATATGATATTGATAATCCATTGCGCATTGAGATCGTACCTGTGTCAGGTACATCCACTCCTGCTATTATTTCGAGTAAACTCGTTTTTCCTGCACCATTTTTTGCGATGAGGGCAATTTTCTGGTCTTTATTTATGCCCAGCGAAATATTATTGAATAAATTAAGGTCTCCATACGACTTGCTAATTTGTTCAATTTGTAGATAACTAATTGTATTGCTCACGTATTCAGCGGATTATAATCCGGATTATTTAAAATTAAAATAAAATTCGATTTTTTTCAATCCAAATGTATACATTATTGAAATATTTTTTATTTTTTGCATTATAATTTTTGGAATGATTTAAGGAATTAAGAAGACTATAAGCTGTAGTGCTAACACATTGAGGGAGAGGTTTTAGTTGCGTTAAATATACCTTTTTTAGTTTTGTTTTAGATAAGAGGTTTTTATTAAGGCATGCATGTTCTTCGTGTCGAAAGTATGAATATAGCCGAATTTCTGAATTGCATTTGTGTATTTACATCAGAAATTTTAAATTTGGTTTTTAAATCGGAAGAGAAGATACAGAGACAATCATTAATTAAATGTTTTTTACTATGAAGAAAATCTATTATTTGATGTTCTTGGGTTTAACGGCTTTACTGTTGTTATCCCAATCGGGACTAAATGCTCAGGTAACGGGTGTGCAGTCCATTGAGACACAGTGTTATGGTGATAATGACGGAAAGATCATCATATCAGTTGTGCCTGGTACGGTTATTACCGGAGTTGTTGTAAACGGCCCTTCAGCCGGAACACTCATGGCTAATAACAAGGAGATTTGGAACCTGGTAGCAGGAACCTACTATCTGACCATTTCGATGGACGGATTAGCGGATCATATGACTACCATCGATGTAGACCAACCTCCTGCTTTGAATTTTGAGTTGTCATACACCTTCGATTGCGCCAATATGGAAGTAATTGAGGTTTGTGCGACAAATGGTGGAAGCAATACCAATTTTGGAGGTGTACCACCATATGACTTCTACTGGCTGGATAACTCGAATTTTGCCTTCGACAGTTTCATTAATGTTACCAGCTTGCCATGTGTAGATGCTACAACAACTCCAAGTTTCTTCCCGGTTGATATGAATACCTACTCCGGCGATGTGGAACTTTATGCCTACGATTCAAAAGATTGTTTCTATTCGCAATCTAAAACTTTTACTGCTCCGCTTGTTACAGGAGTATTAGTGCCTACACAAGGAGTTTGTTCTCCTTTAGCCTCCGGATCACTTGATATTGATAATGTATCAGGTGGTGTGACACCATACTCATACCATTGGAGTACCGGAGATGTTACTACCGTACCGGAATTAAACAATCTTCTTCCGGGTAATTACTCAGTAACTATTTATGATGCCTTCGATTGTGCTTCTGTTGCACTCGAAGCTGAAATACCCGATCCAAACGATCTTCAGGTTGAAGGAACAACTACAGATGTTGAATGTTATGGTGATGCCACAGGAGAGATTGCATTAAATGTTATCAATGGATCAGGAAATTATTTTGTTGACTGGGGATTTACAGCAGGACCAAACCTCCTGACAATTAGTTCGCTTGCTGCAGGAACATATAATGTTACTGTAATCGATATCATAACAAACTGCTCTGCTTCAAATTCATTTGATATTACCGAGCCTGCCGACCTGTATCTTGATGCAGTTACACTTACTTCGGCCAATTGTGCTGGTGATTGCAACGGATCAGCAACAGTTGATGCTTTTGGAGGTTTACAACCTTACGAATTCCATCTTTATAGTTATTCTTCAGGAAGTTTTGGCTCATTCCAAAATCTAGGATTGTTCTCAGGACTCTGTGCCGGAATGTATTATATCGAAGTAGTAGATGCAAATGGCTGTACTGCTTCAACAGGTGATTTCACCGTAACAGAACCCGGATTGCTTGAAGTAACTCATACCTCAACACCAATCAGTTGCTATGGCGGAAATGATGGTACCATTACCCTTCAGGTAACAGGAGGTACGTTTCCATTCGCATACAACTGGACCTACATGGAAGTGCATATCCCGGTGCTGATGCATTAACACAACTTTATTCAGGTGAATACTGTGTAACAGTGTCTGATGTTAATAATTGTGTTGCAACTGCTTGTATTACTTTAACAGATCCAGCTTATTTTGAAGTATTGCTCGATTCTGTTAATCATGTAATTTGTCATGGTGGAAACGAAGGTAACATAGGTGTTACTGTATATGGCGGTTCATCTCCATATACTTATGCATGGCAAAAAGACGGGGGAATTGTTTTTGCAACAACCGAAGATTTAGAAAATCTTGAAAATGGAGGATATTTACTCATCGTAACTGATGCAAATCAATGTACCGCCCCACTTAATGTAGATGTTTTTGAACCACCTCCATTAACTATCCTTGGTCAGGTTGAACGTGTATCGTGTAACGGATTTTGCGACGGTAAAGTTAATGCAATCCCTGCCGGAGGAACACCTGGAACAATTGCAGTTGAGGGATGGACCTATCAGTACCGTTTAGATACTACTACATTTGGTGATTATACACCATGGCAAGTCGATTCATTCTTCTATGGATTATGCCCTGGATTCTATTCACTTGAAGTAATTGACGCCAACGGATGTATTTCTGCTTATCCCGATTTCGAAATTTGGGAGCCACCGTTACTTGAAGTTACATTCGTTTCTCAAACAAATGTAAGCTGCAACGGTGGAGCCAATGGAAGTGTTGATGTTTCAATTACCGGTGGAACCTTGCCTTATGATATTAGCTGGAGCAATGGAGCAAATACTGAAGATATTTCAGGATTAGCTGCAGGAACTTATTCTGTTACAGTTATCGATGATAGCGACTGTGAAGCATTCTACACAGTTACAATTACCGAACCTTCCGAATTACTTGTTAGTGTTACTTCAACCGATGTAACTTGCTGTAACTATGCCGACGGAACTGTCGATCTTACAGTTTCAGGAGGAGTTATGCCTTACACTTATTCATGGGATAATGGAGCTGCTACACAGGATTTAAGCAATCTTGGACCTGGTGTTTATTGTGTAACTGTTACTGATTTTAATGGATGTACAGCAACAATTTGTTCTAATCAAATTACCGAACCACCATGCCTGGATGCAACCTATACTAAAGTAGATATCGACTGCTATGGAAATGGAAACGGAAGTATTGATGTTACTGTTACCGGTGGAACAATGCCATATACCTATTCATGGTTATCAGGAGAAGTTGTTGAAGACCTCACCAGCCTTGGCCCAGGAAATTATTGCTTAACAGTTACCGATGCCAATGGATGTACAGATAATTTATGTGTTGATATTTATGAGCCACCATTATTACAGATTAGCACCACACATTTAGATATTACTTGTTGTGGCTTTAATAATGGATCAATCGACCTTACAATTTCAGGAGGATCAGCCCCAATATCTATCCTATGGAGTAATCAGGAAATAAGCGAAGATTTATTTAACCTTGGTCCTGGTCAATATTGCGTTACTGTTACCGATGACAACAATTGTGTAGTTGAAACATGTGTAACAATTACAGAACCTCTATGTCTCGACCTGATGTTGGATGCAACTCCTATTACGTGTAATGCCTATAACGATGGATCAATTGATGCAACAATTTCCGGAGGAGTATTACCTTATACTTACGCATGGTCAAATGGAGCAAACGTAGAAGATATTTATAGTCTGGCTGCTGGTAATTATTGCCTTACAGTTACTGATTTTAACGGTTGTGTTGTAAGCGCTTGCACAGATATATTAGAGCCTGACCAATTAACACTTACCGAAACTCATATTGATGTTGATTGCTTTGGAAATAACAACGGATCGATTGATTTAACAATTGCTGGTGGAAACCTGCCATATTCAATCAACTGGAATAACGGAAGCCAAATGGAAGATTTAGCGAATCTTGGTCCCGGCACTTATTGCGTTACTGTTATTGATGCGAAAGGGTGTTCAGGAAATCTGTGTGTTACAATCGACGAACCAACATTGCTCGAAGCAGTAGTAACCTCATATAACGATGTTACTTGCTATGGTTATAACGATGGAAATATTGATGTTACCATTTCCGGAGGAACGCTTCCTTATACAATATTATGGAACAATGGAGCATTTACCGAAGACCTTAACAACATCGGACCCGGTAATTATTGTCTTACTGTTACAGATGCAAACGGATGTTTCGTTACCCTGTGTCAGCAAATTACCGAACCTGATATATTTGTAGTTAACTTGGATGTAAAAGTTGATGTTTCATGCTATGGATTCAGCGATGGATCAATCGACGTATATGTATTTGGTGGCGTTCAGCCTTACACTTACTTATGGTCCACTGGGGCAGTAACCGAAGATATTTCCGGACTTGCTGCTGGAACCTATTACCTGACCGTAACTGATTTTAACAATTGTGAAGCATATATTTCTGTTGATGTAAATCAACCTGATGTATTAGCATTGAGCGAAACCCATGTGGATGTTCTATGTTACGGAAACCAAACAGGAAGTGTTGATCTCACAGTAGTTGGTGGAACTATGCCATACGCTTATTTATGGAATAACGGTGCAATGACCGAGGACCTTACCGGATTAGCTGCCGGAACATATAGTGTAACTGTAACTGATGCACAAGGTTGTACTGACAATCTTTCGGTTACCATTACCGAACCAACTCTTCTCGAAGCAGTTGTTACAACCTACGGTGATGTTTCATGTTATGGTTTTGATGATGGATCAGTAGATGTTACTGTAACAGGAGGAGCTATGCCTTATACATACTTATGGAATAATGGAGCAAATACCGAAGACCTGACAAATGTAGGACCTGGTACCTATTGCTTAACTGTTACTGATGCAAATCAATGTGTTGTATCCCTATGCCAGACTGTATTAGAACCAACAATGTTAAATGTCAGTCTTTATATGAAAATTGATGTTTCATGTTATGGTTTAAGTGATGGTTCTATTGATGTTATGGTATCCGGCGGAACAATGCCTTATACTTATTTATGGGATAATGGTGCAATTACTGAGGATATTGCAAATCTGGCTTTTGGAACATACTGCGTTACAGTAACCGATTTTAATGGTTGTGTGGCTTCACTTTGTATTGATATTAACCAGCCCGATGATCTGGTAGTTAGTCTGGTTTCAAAAGTTGATGTTGATTGTTATGGCAACAACAATGGAGCAATTGATATTGATGTAGTAGGTGGAACAGCTCCATATTCATATCTGTGGAACAATGGTGCAATAACACAGGATCTTTCAGGTATTGGCCCGGGTACTTACTGTGTAACAGTAACCGATGCCCAAGGCTGTACAGATGATATTTGTGTTGACATCTATGAGCCTGCTGATCTTGCCTTGAACCTTGATGGTAGTGGAAATATTACCTGCTACATGGATAATGATGGATACGTTAATGTTACTGCTTCTGGCGGCGTATTGCCATATACATACTTGTGGAACAATGGTGCGACTACTGAAGATCTCGCAAATCTGGGACCTGGCACATATTGCCTTACAGTAACCGATGCCAATCAATGTATTGAAACTTTGACCTGTGTTACATTAACTGAGCCCGATATTCTTGAAGCTATAGTTGTATCATATGATGATGTTACATGCTTCGGGTTTGCAAATGGCTCTGCCGATGTATCAGTATTTGGTGGAACACTGCCATACACCTACTCATGGAGTTATGGAGCCAATACTGAAGATATATCCAATCTTGGGCCAGGTACATATAACCTCACAGTTGTTGATGCTAATGGTTGTATGGCCTATGCTGATGTTACGATAACTGAACCTACATTATTGGAATTAGTAGGAAGCGATACTGATATTTCCTGCTATGGATTTAACGATGGTGAAATTGATATTACTGCTTCAGGTGGAACAATGCCTTACACCTATCTCTGGAATGATGGTGTTACTACCGAAGATCGATTAAACCTTGCTCCTGGTACATATTCTGTTACAGTAACTGATGCCAATCAGTGTACAGTTACAGGATCATGGGTTATCACCCAGCCAGCCCTGCTCGAAATTGTAAATCCTGTTATAACAGATGCATCAATTTTTGGTGCTAGTGATGGTTCAATTGACATTACTGTAACTGGCGGAACTCCTCCATATTCATATATCTGGAGTAATGGTGCAACAACCGAGGATATCGCTGGATTACCTGCAGGTACCTATTCAGTTACCGTTACTGATAGCCACTATTGTTATACCATAGGAACATGGATCATTGATGAACCGGATGATCAGGAGATATCGATCACAACCACCGACATTCCGTGCTACAACATGGACAACGGAACAATTGACCTGACTATCTGGGGCGGAACTCCTCCCTATACCATTGTATGGAATTACAATGGTTCGTTCTATTCGAACCTGGAAGACCTTACTCATCTTGATTCAGGAACATACGAAGTAACAGTTACCGACTCGCACGGAGATTTTGCCACAGGCACTGCTATCATTTACGAACCTACTGAATTACTACTTTCCGAAACGCATGTAGATATTCTTTGCCATGGTGATATGACTGGTAGTATAGACCTAACTGTAAATGGTGGTACTGCTCCGTATTCATACACCTGGAGTAATGGTGCGATTACTGAAGACCTCTTTGGATTAGCGGCCGGCACCTATGATGTAACTGTAGTTGATGCACAGCAATGTATTGCATATCTATCAGCAACAATTGTTCAACCAGACCTTCTTGTTGCTACTATTGCCGGAAAGGTTGACGTAAGTTGTTATGGTGGTAGCGATGGTAGCATAGATCTTACAGTTACCGGCGGTACACTACCATATACATATTCATGGTCAAATGGTGCCGTAACTGAAGATATCTCTGGATTGCCAATGGGAACATACATGGTTACCATAACCGATGCCAATGGATGTTTGGCATATGCTTCGGAATATATATTCGAACCAAGCCCGTTAGACCTGATTATCTATGGATATACTAATGTTGATTGCTACGGAAATGCAAATGGTACAATCGATATAATGGTAACTGGCGGAACAATGCCTTACACTTATCTCTGGAGTAATGGTGCCGTTACAGAAGACATTAGCGGATTAGGACCAAACAATTACTGTGTTACTGTAACCGATGCTTTGGGTTGTGTAATTTCAATTTGTCAGCAAATTACCGAACCTACTGAACTTCTTGCATCTGCTACCTATACCGATGTAACTTGTTACGGATTCGCTGATGGCACAATAGACCTCACAGTAACCGGTGGTACAACACCATATGCTTACTCATGGGATAATGGTGCCATGACTGAAGACCTTTCAGGTTTAGCTCCGGGTACATATTGTGTTACAGTAACAGATGCCAATGGCTGTGTTATATCACTTTGTGAAACAATTACCCAACCCGATGCTCTGGCTATTACCGGAATTGTTGCTCACCCACTTTGTTATGGCGATATGAACGGATCGATAGATATTTCTGTTACCGGTGGAACATTGCCATACACATATACTTGGAGTAATTTCGAAGTTTCCGAAGATCTATTAAATCTTGGCCACGGAACATACTGTGTTACAGTAACAGATGCAAATGGTTGTATGATTGAAGAATGCTTTACACTAATTCAGCCAGATGAATTAATGGTTGATATCACAACTATAGTCCATGTCGATTGCTATGGCAATGGCAACGGATCTATTGATATTTCAGTTTACGGAGGTACACAGGCTTACACATTTGCCTGGAGCGACGGTAAAGTATCTGAAGATATTGCAAATCTTGGTCCTGGAACATACACAGTAACCGTGACCGATGCAAATGGATGTACAGCTACAAACTATGCTGAAGTAATTGAACCTCCATTACTGACATTAACTGGTAGTGTTACCAACATTATATGCTACGGTCAGCAATCAGGAGCAATTGATATTACAGTTGCCGGCGGTGTAATGCCATACACTTACTCATGGGATAATGGCTCGATGATGGAAGACCTGTCAGGATTATTAGCAGGAACCTACTGTGTAACTGTAACTGATTACAATGGTTGCGTTGTAACAGATTGCTATATTATAGATGAGCCACCATTATTAGAACTTGCACTAGATGTTCATGACCTGCTTTGTGTTGATGGAAACGAAGGCTGGATAGACATGACAATTACCGGTGGCGTCGCTCCTTACGATATTATCTGGAGTAATGGCGAAACTACCAAAGACATTGATACTTTAATGGTAGGAACATACTGTGTTACTGTAACCGATGCCTACGGTTGTGTAGCTACTATATGTGGAACAGTTGATCAACCACCGTATCCACTTGCAGCACTTTATATCACAGGTGAAAATGTCGATTGCTATGGTGCAGACAATGGTTGGTTCCAGGTTATGGGTACTGGTGGAGCAGCACCATATCAATATTCACTTGACTATGGTCCGTTTACTGCATTCATGGATACTCCAATGACTTATTACAACCTGACACCAGGATTCCATCTGTTAACAATTGGAGATTCAAATAATTGTGAAGTTCTTTACGAAATAGAAATAACTGAACCCGATCCGCTTGAATTAACTTTCAACTGGGAAAATATCTATTGCAACGGTGAAAGTACAGGTTGGATCGATATGACAATTACAGGAGGAACACTCTATCAGTATCTCCAAACCTGCAATTGCGATACAATGTGTCATTCTATTCTCTGGAGTAATGGTGCTACAACCGAAGATATTTCCGGATTAACTGCAGGAAATTACACTGTAACCGTAACCGATTGCAATGGATGTATCGCTACAGGTTCGATCACAATTACGGAACCACCTGTATTAGTTCTGACATATACAAAGATGGATCTGAATTGCTATGGTGATGCAACTGGTGAAATAGATCTTACTGTAACAGGTGGAACACCACCTTATTCATATCAGTGGAACAATGGAGCTACTACCGAAGACCTGACAGGACTTTCAGGAGGTTTCTATTCAGTAACTGTAACGGATGCTAATAATTGTGTTGCAATGATAACAGTAATGATTACCGAACCTGCTCCAACACAACTCGATTTCGATGTCACTAATATTATGTGTACCGGAGTTAATGATGGAGCTATTGATCTGTTGTTACAAGATTCAATCTGTCTGATTTACACTTGGTCGAACGGTGCAACAACGCAGGATATTGACAACCTTGCACCAGGATGGTACTGGGTAACTGTGGTTGATTGCAATGGATGTATTGCTATCGATTCAGCATGTGTATATGCACCAAATAATGAACTTGAAATTGGATACACTGTTCACGATGTATTGTGCTATGGTGGAAATACCGGATGGATCGAAATTGATGCCATTGGAGGAACAATGCCTTATGTTGGTATTAAGTGGACAGGTGTTGTGCCGACAGAATGTTGCGGTCTCGATACTATAGTACTCGATTCAGTTCAGCTATGGGGATTAGGACAAACCAGTGATGTGATTGAAAACCTCCAGGCAGGAACATACTACGTAACCCTGACCGATGCATATGGATGCGAAGCATATGAAGTTATTGTGGTTGGTCAACCACAATGTCCTGTTAATATAGCCAATTATCTGGTTACAGATGTTGATATGGGTATAATGGGAGAAATTGACATTTACGTTTGTTGCGGAACATTCCCATATACATATTACTGGGAATATGAAGGCGATTACTTTGCAAACACAGAAGATCTCGAATATCTTCAGAGTGGTGTTTATACTGTAACTGTTACCGATGCAAATGGATGTATGACATATGGTTCGTTCGTTGTGGATTCTAATGTTTATCCGCCATGGACAAGTGGTATCAGTGAGTCAAGCCATACTATTTACGTACCGGTAGGTGCAGTTCCATCGCTTACTATTGGCGATTATATTGGTGTATTCTACGATTCATTAGGCACATTTGCTTGTGGTGGATTTGTCAAGTGGGAAGGTGTTGCAACCACAATTGCTGCCTGGGGTGATGATGGAATCGATCCAAGTGATGAAACCGGATTTGTCGATGGTGAAGAATTCTCATGGGTAATCTGGGATGCCGGTACAGGAATCGAATATGCTGCAAATCCAACTTACGACCTCGGTCCAAGCTGGCCAAGCGATAGCACATATGAGGTTAATGGTATAAGCGGATTATTAGCACTTGCAATTGGAAATATCCTCGATGCTCAGGATATTGATTTGATGGCCGGATGGAACCTGATTTCAACTTATATCGATCCATTCCAGGATGGAGTTGAATTTGTATTCGCACCTGTGCTATCAGAATTAGTAATTGTTAAAAATGGCGATGGACAAGTATACTGGCCTACATATAGTGTCAATGTAATTGGAAATATGGCAATTGGCGAGGGTTACAAAGTTAAGATGAATTCAGCTCAAACCCTTACTGTTAGCGGAGCCGTTATTGCTCCGGAAAGTACACCAATTTATATACCTTCTGAATGGAGTATTCTTGGATATCTGCGTACCTCACCTGCATCAATCGAGACACTTCTTAACGGTATTGTTTCCGATGTAATTATTGTTAAGAACGAAAGCGGTTATGTTTACTGGCCAAGCATGTTCAATATTAATACTATTGGAAATATGGTACCTGGCGAAGGTTATCACATTAAGATGTCGAATGGAGCAACATTAACATATGCTGCAAATGGCATGATGACCAAATCAGGTGTAAGCAATATCGATACCTGGTATTTTGAAAAACCTGTGAACACCGGTAGCAA
This sequence comes from uncultured Bacteroidales bacterium, assembly GCA_964388245.1. GTDB lineage: Bacteria > Bacteroidota > Bacteroidia > Bacteroidales > M50B96 > JAIOYV01. Next base: position 20,934 of record CAYLZH010000014.1, on the reverse strand, counting down.
TATGACAATTGGTATACCTTCTTATGCATGGTCATCTAATCCTCAAATAGGTGACGAAGTTGCTATTCTGAATAATTCAGGAGAAATCTTAGGGGCTTCTGTTTACACAGGTAGTGCTATGAGTATCACTGCCTGGGGCGATGACGCAATTACCAATTTAACCGAAGGCATTACCAATGGCGAAACATTTTCAATTTCGCTGTGGAGTAAAGCAACCGACAAGGTTCAAACCCTGGTTGTTGATTCATGGGAACAAGGAAGCAGTACTTATTCAGAAGATGCAATTAGCGTGGTAAGCAAGTTTGCTGAGACAACAATTGACGGAATGGGCTTTGCATTGCACCAAAATGTTCCGAATCCATTTTCAACAACCACCCAAATCAGTTTCCAGATTCCACATGATACTTATGTACACATTGGAGTTTATGACATACTTGGAGAGTTGATTGAAGAAATTGTAAGTGCTGAACTTCAGGCAGGTAACCATGCTGTAGATTTCGATGCAAATAAATTAGCCGTCGGAACATACATGTATAAAATTATAACCGATGATTATGCAGCCACAAAACAAATGAATGTTACACGATAAGTAACCGACATATATGAGAAAAGCCCCGCCATTCGAGCGGGGTTTTTTTTATGGCACCATTTTACTGTCGAATACTTCAGTTCTTGTTTACATTTTTCAGCATGAAAAAAATGGAATTTCCATATTGGATAATAATTGCTATTTTTATCTGCTTGCAAAATCGATAATAGAATTAAGTTAAACTAAATACTTTACCTACTAAAAAAAATACATTATGGTTGATTTTTCATTAACAAACGAACAACAGGCAATTGTTGAAAAATACAAGGATTTTACTGAAAAATATATTCGTCCTGACAGATTAAAGCACGACAAACTTGCCGAATTTCCATGGGATATTGTAAAAAAAGCCTACGATGAAGGAATTATGAATGGTCCTATGCCAACAAAATTCGGAGGAAATGGTTATAACATTTTCGAAGGTGCCCTGGCATCAGAAGAATTAGGAGCCGGATGCATCGGAATCGGAATCTGTATTGATGCAAACACCTTAGCACTTACTCCAATGCTTTTAGCTGCCAACGAACAACAGCAATCCAAATTCTTCGGACAAATAAATGAGGAAAAAGCCGTAGCAGCATATTGCCTTACTGAACCCAATGCCGGATCAGACGTTCAGGGCATTAAATCAACTGCTATTCTGAAGGGCGATAAGTATATTTTAAACGGGCACAAACGATTCATTACCAATGGTGAATCAGCATCATTCTTTACTGTATTTGCCCAAACTGATCCGGAAAAAGGATCTCGTAGTTTAACAGCTTTTGTTGTACCGGCCGAACTACCGGGTATCGAAATCAAACCACATCTCGAAAAAATGGGCCAAAAGGCATCAGTACAGAATGAAATTATTTTTACCGATGTGGAATTACCGAAAGAATACCGTCTTGGTCAGGAAGGTCATGGTTTCCTGATTGCAATGAAAACTTTCGACCGTACACGTACAGGTGTTGCAGCCCTTAGCCTTGGAGCTGCCCGTGAGGCTTATGAAATTTCTAAAGATTGGGCAAAAAACCGGATCCAATTCGGGAAACCTATTGCAGCCAATCAGGCTATTGGGTTTATGTTAGCCGATATGGCTACCCAAATTGAGGCAGCACGACTATTAACCTGGAATGCAGCCTGGAACTACGACACAAAACAAAAGGCGGCCTCAATGCTTTCAGCAATGTCGAAGTTGTATGCATCAGATATTGCAATGGATGTGGCATTAAATGCAGTCCAGGTAATGGGAGGCGATGGCTATTCAACTGATTTTGTTGTTGAAAAAATAATGCGCGATGTAAAATTGTGTCAAATCTATGAGGGAACAAATCAGGTGCAACGGATTGTAATTTCGAAGGCAATTCTAAAGTGATGATCTGATAAAGTTGTTGAGAATACTGGTGAGATTCAGGAGTTCAAATATTTTCTGCAAATAAATTGTTTTCATTACATCTGAAAACATAACTGAGAAAAAGAATATTATTACAAACAGGGAGCAACTCGGCTCCCTGTTTTTTTCCCAATTCCTGTACCGGTCAATCATCTAATTCATTATGATCTTAGTCGATGTCTGATTGTTATATTTCAGACCTACTAATATTTCGATTCACAATAATAACTGTCAAAACTGAAAAAATCCTTGTGTCAATCTGAAACCTTTACAACAAAACCTTTCTGGATTTGATGATCATCGAACAGGAATGGCCAATAAAATCCTGACACTTTTCGAATAATTAACATCGAGTAACCAGTATCAGCATACTGTATAGTTCTTTTTCATCACAATAGGGGCTAATTATCCTATTGATTATAAATGGTAAATGCTTAGGGATACAATGTAATTTAACGCTTCGAGGGTACCAAAAGCAATAAGCAAAGACTTAGGTGATTAGATGTTTCGGTTATAGTGTCTTATGTTGTATCAATTTTGTTTTGCTTGCTATGAATTAATTGAAGAGTGAGGAATATTTGCCTCGGCAAACATTTTCCTAAGACATAAATTATAGAGCATGGTGTATTTTTGAAAAGAATAGGTAGTATTAAATTCGATATTAATAAGATGATTTCTGAAGTGATTGTTATTGCTGTATTGTTTATTATTTAGATTGTGTACAAATAACCTATAGGTTTTAAAAATTATAAATATCATTAACAATATAACTAACATTGTGCAAACGAATATTTGTTTAGTTTCCTATATTTCACCTCTTTACATACAAGAAAGATATTAACATTTTTAATTAATATTTTTGTTATTATCAAAATTACATTAAATTTACCCGGAATTTTAAATGTGGGATTTATCGGATATTCTGGATCATTACAAAGTTTCTTTTTAGGGGGAAAGAAACACAAACTTTGGAGGGCATTAAACCCCCATTTGACATTGACCTTGCATTCACGAAATTGCTTGGTTGAAAATCGTTTTCAAAAGTCCGGCAGTCATTCAATGCATCCACTTCTTAATCAGGCTTTAATTTATGAAACATTTGGGCTTTGCATCCGTAAGCGTACTTCGAGTTCCTTACGGATAAAGAGTTAACTCATAGAATATAAATGAAGAAATTATTACTATGAAACGTTCAAACATCATTACAAAATTAGTTTTCTTGCTGGCATTTTCAGGGACACTAACTCCCATATTTTCTCAAGCACCAGGTGATCCAGTTTATTATGAAGGAAAAATCTATCAAACAATAATAATCGGCTCCCAATGCTGGATGACCGAGAACCTGAAGGTCGGGTCGTTTGTTCAAGGTACATCTTCAATAAGCAATAATAATTTAATTGAGAAGTATTGCTACGACAACATGATTTCAAATTGCGATTCATTTGGTGGTCTTTACCCATGGAACGAATTAATGAACTATGTATCGACTGAAGGTGCACAGGGAATTTGCCCTATAGGATGGCATATACCCACAAAAACAGACTGGAATACTTTAGTAGGATTGTATCCCTACGAAAGCAGTTCAGATTCATTGGTCTGGACTGGTAATACAGGATTTGATGCATTGTTAGGTGGTTATTCAAATGGAGTTGGAGGTTTCTTTCAACAGGGAATTATTGGAACCTACTATTCATCACACATGTCTTACGGCAGCAACTACAGACGGGAGTTTACCGGCACAGGTCGTGTAAAGCGAAAAGTCTGTAGTCCTTCAGATGCATATTCAGTCCGTTGTGTTCGTGACGACATTATTAACACCATTCCGTTTTCTATAAGTTTATCGACACAGGATGTTAGTTGTTATGGAGGAAGTGATGGTGTAGTATTACTATCACTTGCAGGAGTTTCAAATCCATCATTTTTATGGTCAAACGGAGCCACAACTGAAGACCTCTACAATATGCCGGCCGGAACCTATTCGGTAACTGTCACCGAAGGAACACAAACGCTGTCGCAAAGCATAACTCTAAATGAAGCAAGCGAAATAGTACCAGTTCTTTCAGTAACAAGCGACATAGGATGCTATAATGAATCCGACGGAAGTGTTGAGGTTACTTGCACAGGTGGAACACCTCCTTACTCATATGTATGGTCTACAAGCGATATTACTTCAAGTGTAATAAATATTCCGGCAGGTACCTATTCGGTTACAGTTTTCGATAGTAACAACTGTCAGGCATATGGAGAAATTACAGTATCGAACCCAGCATTAGTAATTGATTTTACCACTGCTTTAGCCATGCCATCATGCAATGGATATTCCGATGGATCGATTGACATTACACCGATTGGTTCAGGCTATTCCTATTACTGGTCAAATTTTCAGGTACAGGAGGATTTGTTTGGTCTTCAGGCAGGTAATTATAGCGTTACAGTTTCTGATACATCGAACTACTGTACAGTTGGTAATTTCGAGATAGTTGATCCTGATCCGATTTCAATAATTGATAACATTACCAATGCAAGCGATCAGGGTTTGTCTGATGCAAGTATTGATATTACTGTTTCGGGAGGGACTCCACCTTATACATACCAGTGGACTAATGGTGCAACAAGCGAAGATATCGCAAATATCCCGGCAGGAAGTTATTATGTAACAATAACAGATTCTAATAATTGTATTTTTATTAGCGACGAACTTTTAGTAACCGAACCGGGTATTATTATCAACTCTCAGCTAATTACAAATGTAACATGCGCAGGGGCACAGGATGGAATGTTGTATGTTAATGCTTCGTCTGCATCATGTAGTGGTTACTGTCTTCAGTATTCAATTGTTAATGGTGAAACACAGATTTTTGGATATTTTCTAAACCTGCCTGCCGGGAACTATACAATGACTATTACCGATACTGCTGGAGGACTTGCTGTTATTGAGGATATGATCATTCAGGAACCGGACGAGATTGAAATTACATCAATTGTTGAGGAAAATGGGTGTACCGGAGCTAATATTACTGTTAATGCTACAGGAGGAACCGGGACACTGGAGTATTCTACCAATGGTGTTGATTTTTATCCCTCGAATGAATTTTTGAACCTGCCATCCGGGACAACTATATTTTATGTTGAAGATGCCAATGATTGTTCGATTAACCAATCCTATACTGTATCGCCAATCGATCCAATGATGGTGTCGGGTACTGTTTCTGATGTAAGTTGCTTTGGAAACAGTGATGGGGATATTCAGGTTTCGGTTACAAATGGAGAACCACCCTATTCTTTTAACTGGTCAAATGGTTCGACAGGAAGCTTTATTTATAATATTCCGGCAGGAAATTATATTGTAACTGTAAGTGATAATAATTCATGTGCTGAAACATCGTCCTTTACAGTTGATCAACCCGGGGTAATTCAGATAACCTTATCAGGAACCGATGTAAGTTATCCCTCAGGTACAAATGGATTAATTACTACAAGTATCTCAGGCGGATTTCCACCATATACATACAATTGGTCGAATAGTAGTACCCTTCAAAACATTTCAGGTTTACAGGCTGGAAACTATGTTCTTACACTTAGCGATAGTTACCAATGTTCTTCTACGGCTTCAATTGAAATATCAGAAAGCTATGTGCCAATATCAATAGGTTATAGTACAACAGATGTAACATGCTATGGTGGCATTGATGGTACATCACAGGTTATGGTTAATGGTGGCAATGCACCGTATACTTATCTTTGGTCTACCGGTGCCGTAACTCAAAGTATAAGTGGATTATCTGCCGGTACTTATACCGTTACAGTAACCGGATATTACGGAATGACTGGATCGGAGAATATAACCATTTCAGAACCTTCAGCTGTTTCAGGAATTATTACAGTTCTTTCAAACTACAATTCATACGATGTTAGCTGTAATCTATGTGCCGACGGACAAGTAAGTGTTTCAGCACAGGGTGGAGCATCTCCTTACACATATAACTGGTCGAATGGAAGCACCAACCAGGTACAAAATAGTTTAAGTTCGGGCACCCACTATGTTACAATTACTGATATGTCCGGATGCCAAAATGTTGAATCTGTATCATTGGATGCACCTCCCGCATTGCAGCTATCTGTTGCTGCAACATCAAATTATTCTGGTTATAATGTAAGCTGTGTTGGATCGAATGATGGATCGGCAATTGCCAATGTTTCGGGTGGTGTGCCACCTTATTCATACAACTGGAATTCTGGTGCTACAACCGCAATTGCAGAAAATTTAACGGCACAGGTTTATTTCGTAACGGTTACTGATCTTAATAATGCCTCCATCAGTGGAAATGTAATCCTTTCTGCACCCGCAGCACTTTCTATGCAAATTAACTCTACCGATAATCTTTGTTATGGTGATAATAATGGCGTGTTGACAGTTGCAGTTAGTGGTGGTATAACACCGTATTTTTACGCCTGGAGTAATGGGGCAACAGGTAATATTACCTCAAATCTTGTTGCAGGATATTATACACTTACTGTAACAGATGATCATAATTGTCAGAGTACGAGTAGTAGATTTATCAATCAACCCCCACAAATAGAATTGTCGGCTAATATTACAGACAACACCTGTTTCGGAGGTTCAAACGGGGCTATTGATTTAAACATTACCGGTGGTGTGGCACCATTTTCTGTTCAGTGGACAAACAATGCAACAACAGAAGATATTTCGAATCTGTCAATGGGAAGTTATAGTGTTGCAGTTACCGATTATAATAACTGTATTAAGATGCTGCCAAACCTGCAGGTTTTAGAACCCACTGAGTTAATTTCAACTCTTTTAGTTACTCCATTAGGTGAATATGGCAGTTCGGATGGAGCGATTGATTTATTTATTATCGGAGGAACTCCACCTTACTCATTCTTATGGTCGAATGGTGCTACTACTCAGAATATCGAGAATCTTTCGCAGGCAATGTATTATGTAACAATAAGCGATAGTGAAAATTGTATAAAAGTTGATTCAGCAAATGTAAACTTGCCAGCCGGAATGCACATCATTGACTCCACAAATCATGTCACATGTAACGGATTTAGTGATGGGGAAATTTTTGTCTCAGTTTATGGTGGTATTCCTCCATATAACTATCAATGGTCGACAGGGGCATCATCTGATATGATAACTGGTTTGTTTGCAGCATTGTATTATATTACTGTTACTGATTTTGAAAACAATATAGAGGTCGATTCTATCCTGGTTTCAGAACCTTCAGGAATTGATATCGCCCTGATATCGACACCGGCGAGTTGTTATGGAGGCAATGATGGCAGTGTTGAGGCAGCTATTACAGGAGGGACACCACCCTATTATTACGGTTGGTCCAATGGTGGTACAATGAGTGTCAATAGTGGATTAGCAGCAGGAGTATATGGCTTTTATGTTACTGATTCGAATAATTGCATGAGCTTAACCGGAGTTGAGGTTTCTCAACCAACCGAAATAACAGTTGTTCAAACATTACAAAATGCAACTGATATAGGCCTGACAAACGGATCTGCAAGTTTGGATGTATCAGGCGGAACAGCACCCTATACCTTTTTATGGTCAAATGGAAATACATCATCGTCGCATAATGCTTTGGGTGCAGGTATTTTTTACGTATTAGTAAAAGATGCCAGCAGTTGCGAATTATGGATCAACTTTGAAATATTTGACGATCCGGCACTGATTGTTTATGGCTGCACCGATCCCTTAGCATTAAATTATGATCCTCTCGCAAATACTTCCGATGGCTCCTGTATTTATATTGACAATCCACCAAATTGGTCTTATGTTAATACAGGAATATCCCATTCAATATTATTGCCAGCCGCATCACAAATCACAATTAGTGAAATTCCAATTGAACCAGGCGATTACCTTGGCGTATTTTACGATTCCTTAGGCACACTTGCCTGTGGAGGATACATCATGTGGATGAACAACAATCTTGCATTAACTGCCTGGGGCGATGATCAGGTTACAATTTCAGATCCAGACGGATTTGCCATTGGAGAAGAATTTAAATGGAAAGTATGGGATGCTTCAGATAGTACAGAATACGATGCCATTCCAATATATGAACTAACAGGATTCCCCGATGATGCATTTTTCGCAGCTAATGGAATGAGCAGCCTTAATAAGCTTACTGCAATAGCAAGCGAAACACAGGATATTTTATTGCTGGGAGGATGGGATTATATTTCTACTTATATCGATCCTTTCGAGCCTGATATTGCGAATGTTCTCTCTCCAATAATTGGCAGTGTGGAAATTGTAAAAGACAGCTATGGAAACATATATTGGCCACAATGGGGTGTTAATCTTATTGGTGATATGACAATTGGTGAAGGTTATCATATCAATATGAGTTCTATCCAGATATTATCGATTACAGGAATACCTGTATCGCCCGAAGAGGTTGAAATACCACTTCCATTGGGTTGGTCGTTGATGGGTTACTTGCGGAAAATGCCTGCAGCACTTGAATATCTTCTAACACCCGTTAAGGAAAACATTATTATTATGAAAGATGGGGGAGGAGCAATTTACTGGCCCATCTGGAATGTAAATAATATTGGTGATATGATTCCGGGCGAAGGATATTCGATAAACATGGCAGTTCCTGATACGTTAATTTATCCTGCCAATTTTACTAATGTTGCTCAAGCCGGATCGAAGAGTTATAGTTCTCTGTCAAAAGAAGATCAGATACAATTTACTGATAACAACATGACACTCGGGATCCCATTGAGAGCCTGGGATGAGCTACCTGTCAGAGGCGATGAAATATATATCTATTCTGAATCAGGCGAATTAGTAGGAGGATCGGTATTTACCGGAAACAATACTGCAATTACGCTATGGGGTAATGATAAATTAAGCTTAGTAAAGGACGGTTTATCATCGGAAGAAAAGTTTGAAATTTTCATTGAGTCAACACATGGGCAAAAAGTGCAATTACATATTGCGGATTGGGAACAGGGAAGCAACAGATATTCTGAAAACGCAATAAGTATCGCCGGAAAGATATATACATTGACTGACAACCAATCCGAAGTTGTATTAATGCAAAATATACCTAATCCGTTCATATCTACTACAACTATCGAATTCACACTGCCTGAGCAGATGCATGTCCGATTGGAGATTTATAACGAACTTGGCGAATTAATTACCACCCCTGTAAACAATGAGTTATGCAGTGGTGAACATAGCATTTTATTTGATGGTAAAGGCTTACCGGCTGGAATATACTTCTATACAATACGGGCTGGTGATTTGTTCCAAAGTTATCAGATGAACCTATTAAAATAAAGCATAATCAACACATAAACGAAAGGCTTTTTGCATTTGCAAAAGGCCTTTCTTATTATTACGAAGGATCAAACAAATCCAATGCTTGTATGTTATTTATCATCATTACAAAATAAATTTCAGGTATGACCAGGAAAGAGAGGTTTAAATATATTATTGATTATTTCAGTACACACCAGCCTGTAGCTGAAACCGAGCTGGATTACAAAACGCCGTATCAATTGCTGGTAGCAGTTATGCTCTCGGCACAATGCACTGATAAAAGAGTAAACCTGATAACACCAGGCTTTTATGATCGCTTTCCCAAAGTGCAGGATCTGGCCTGGTCATCACAGGATGAGGTGTTCGAACTCATTCGTTCCTGCTCTTATCCCAACAACAAAGCAAAACATTTGTTAGGTATGGCCAAAATGGTGGTTGAAGAATTCAATGGAGAAATTCCTTCTGAGATCGAGGATTTGCAGAAACTCCCAGGAGTTGGGCGGAAAACAGCAAATGTTATTGCATCAGTTGTGTTTAATAAGCCTGCACTTGCTGTCGACACTCACGTTTTTCGGGTTGCTGCCCGGTTGGGGCTTAGTTCCAATGCAAAAACGCCACTCGATACCGAACGTCAGCTGGTTAAATATATACCCGATGATAAGATTCCCATAGCCCATCATTGGTTGATCCTGCATGGAAGATATGTGTGTATTGCCAGAAAACCCAAATGCAAAGATTGCCAGATTAAGCAATGGTGCAAGTATTTCGAGAAAGAATACATGTCACCTGATCAATTAAAAAAGTAGGCTCTCTACGTTGACATAGGATTTTCCCTTTCATATTTTCTATATAGTATTAATAGCTCCCTTTCATCTGAAACAGAATTCTTTAATATGCCTGATGCAAATCCAAGATGATTTGCAACTTGCGATACAGGATTTTTCTGATAATATTTTTCACAGGCATAATTGGCAAATCTAAGAATCCTGAAAGCATTGAACCATTTAAAGAATCTGCTTTGAAATTTATTCTTGTTTGTTGATTGATTCCTGATTTCTGCTAATGCTTCAATGAAGTTGTTCTTAATGAGAAATGATTTAAGTGCTTCTGATAGTTGCTCTAAGGTAGTGTTAATCTCTGCATCACTTTTTACAAACAGGTCATCAGCATTGGTGAATAGTATTTTCAGGTCATAAAAAATTTGCAACGGATACATCTGTAGTTGTTCCCTTGTATCTACAAGTTTTTTTACCATTGGTCCGGTTCCAAAAGGTACACGCTCCGAGGGCCGGGGCGAGGGATAAACGCATGTTGAATTAATTTCAGCGAATCCTCCAAGGGGAATTATTTTCTGAAGAAAATAAAAATCCTCCCCTGCCTGCTTTCTGTTCATACCTCCCTGCATTGCGTATTGCTTTGCCCTTACAGCAAAACACGATCCTACTGCATGATACGCATACGGATAGCCCGAAAAGCGGAGCAATTGGTTATAGGTGCGCAGGTATAGCTCATACGAAACAATAGCATCATATATTTTATATGAAAACTCGTTGCCTGTAACCGGATGCTCGAAATAAATACTACATGCCCTTGCTTTCGGGTTGGCATTGAAATATTGATAAATCTCAAGCAGATAATTCTTTTCACATCTACTATCGGCATCAAAAGAAATTATTATGCCTTCAGGTTTTTCAAGCTGTTCAAATCTGTTGATGGCCTCATCCATTCCTATTTTCCGTGCAAAACCAACGCCTGCATCTTTTTGGGGTAAATCAGCAAGGTGCATGACATGAACCTTCAGGTTTGGATTCTTATTTTGTTCCGACCATTGTTTAATTTCATCCACCGATTTTATGTTCTGATCGATGACCAGTTTGTTGGCTTCAATACTAGAATTAACTACAACAATTATCTCGACAGTACAGCGCGGAAAACTACATGCGTTAATACAATTGAGCGTATCAAGGATATCAGGTTCAATGTAACAGGGAATTACAATAATCATTTCTAAATCACGGTCTGGCTTATTCGCTATTTGTGGACCAAACAGCACATGGCGCTGGATATATGTTTTAGCGAATGCCATTTGGCCGTGATTTTATAATGAAAGAAGACGCTTAACTTCTATCTCTGGAATTGATGTTTTAGAAGTTATTGAGCCGGGGTTCATTCCTTTGGCTTGTAATCTTTTTACAAGCGATGAGAGAGGTTCTCCAACTTCAATAAGGTTTTCTTCAGGATCGAAAAAGCGGGTTGTATATTGTCCCCAGGTTTCCTCATGAAGCTCATGGGCAAAAATAACACCATCCTGCTTAAGCCTGGAAATAAGGGCAGGAATATCATCATATTCAAAATAAATCTCAAAACTGCCTTTGTTCCGAGCTTGTACAAGGTCTTGGCTATTTAAAAGATGATTTTCCTGAACCTGCCAAAGTGCAAGGCCATTTGTAAAACCTACATTTGGTCCGAAATCCATTTCAATTTCAAGTCCCAGGGTTTCAGAATAAAACTTTGTCATTTTCTGAATATCAGAAACAAAAATAACCCAAGATTTTAGTTTCAGATCGATCATTCTTCGGTTGTAAGTGCCTGGTAGCGTTCGTTCAGTGCGGTTATTACATTGTCGGTTATTTCCATTGCAGGATCGCCAATAAGTAAATTTCCGCCATCCATTTTGCTAAAGATGTAATTGAAGTTTTGAACTTTATTGAACTCATTCAAATAGTTCATCACCGAATCGTAAAGCTGAATATTGAGTTTTTGCTGATCCTCAAACAATTTGTTTTCAAGTTCTATTTGAAGCATTTGCAATTCCTGTTGCCGCTCTAATAGGGCCTGCTGCTGGTTTTCTGCACTTCGCTGACTTAAAAAAGTTCCAAGTTCTACTTTTTTCTGAAAAGCTTTTGCATCCCTTTCATAAGCCGACACCTGTTTTTCGAGTTCGGTCTGAGCAACATCCATACTCTTTGAATAGTCGTCGTTTAATTTACTCGCCAACTCATATTCATTCAGTAGTTTCTCCAGGTCGACAAAGGCAATTCTTACATCTGAGTTCCCTGCAATAAATTGAGGTGTTGCAGGCTTATCCGGTTTGTTTTCTTCAGTCGATGAAAATTGCAGGTAAAACAATATTGCCACAGCAATAAGTAGCACAATATTGAGAAATAAGGAGGTGTTTTTCATGATAATCAAAAAAGTTAATAAACTATGGCTAATTAAAACAGCAGGTTATTCCTTGATTTCGCCATTTTCAAATTCAAGTTCTTTTTCCAGATCGCCGTTCTCATTATAAAATTTCCAGGTTCCATGTTCGAATGCATGGTGATAGTGGCCTTCTTTCATTACATTCCCGTTTTCGTACCAAAAAGTCCAATGACCATCTTCATGGCAATCGTTATAATTTCCTTTACTCTTGAGTTGTCCGTTAGGATAGTAATACTCAGCCGGACCATTCATATAATCATCGCTGTATGTAAGCAAACTTTCAAGCGATCCGTCTTCGTTATAGTGTAGTACCTTCCCATGGTATTTCCCAGCCTTATATTCTTCGCGGCTTTGGACCTTGCCATTTTCGAAATAGGTAATGCTTAGGCCGTTCATTAAACCATCGACATATTCCGATTCAGTAAAAATAGTTCCTGAAGAATACCCGGAATAGGTATTGCCGGAAAAAATTTCATCTGTATCACGATGAAACATTAATCCGTCACGAAGTTCAAGTTTGTCAATACTTACTTCCTGTGCAACTCCTATTGTAGTAATCAAAAGAAAGATAAAAGATAATGTTGCCTTATTCATTGAATAATGTTTTTTTAATTGCAATGCTGAAAAAACAAGATAGAGGATGAATGGTTCAAAAGTAGCATTTATCCTTTCAGAATTACGATAACAATTCTTTTACTTTTGTTGAAATGCTTTTCCCGTCTGCTTTTCCGGCAAACTTTTTATTTGCAATTCCCATTACTTTTCCCATATCTTTCATGGAAGATGCTCCGGTTTCGTCGATTATTGCCTTTATTTCAGTCTCCAATTCTTCAGGGCTCATTTGAGCAGGCAGATATTTTTTGATCGCGTTGGCTTCGAATACCTCTTGTTCATAAAGATCGTCACGTTCTTGATTTTTATAAATTTCGGCCGAGTCGGTTCGTTGTTTCACTAGCTTTTGGAGCATTCTAACTTCATCGGCTTCGGTTAATTCTTTAGATCCGGCTTCGGTTTTTGCCAGCAATATGGCAGATTTAATCGCCCTTAATGCCTGTAACAGTTGCTTGTCTTTGGCCTTCATGGCCTCCTTCAGGTCGTTCGTAATCTTGTCAGATAAACTCATGATTTCTATGTTTTTATTTTTCGGAACACAAAATAAGTCAATATGAGTGAATTATACAATCATATCGTTTGGTTTAAAAGAAGGTATATCTGTGTAATCATTGTTGAGTAAGTGTCCTAAAAAAATCCAAAATAAAAAAAGCTCCCCATTTCAGAGAGCTTTTCAAAATTTTTATATCAATAATCAATTTACACATGGCCTTGTGCTATCATAGCATCAGCTACTTTAACAAAGCCACCAATATTGGCTCCTTTGACGAAATCGACACGACCATCGGTATCTTCGCCATATTTTACACAGGTGTCGTGAATGTCAGTCATAATCCGTTTTAGCTTCTCATCAACCTCTTCGGCTGTCCAGTTAAAACGCAATGAATTTTGACTCATCTCCAAACCTGAAACTGCTACACCTCCTGCATTAACAGCTTTACCCGGGCCAAACATAATGTCCGACTCAAAGCATAATGGGGCTACATCGGCTTCGCATCCCATGTTTGATGCTTCGGCAATAATCTGACATCCATTATCGATCAGCATTTTTGCTTCGGAAGCAGTCATTTCGTTCTGGATGGCGCATGGTATGGCAATATCAACCTTAACTTCCCATGGGCGTTTTCCATGGAAGAATTTTGCATCGAACTCTTCTACATAAGGTTCAACTACATCGTTGTTCGAAGCACGAAGTTCGAGAAGGTATTCAATTTTATCGCCAGTTATACCATCTTCATCAAGAACATAGCCATCAGGGCCTGATATGGTAATTACTTTTGCGCCCAATTCTTCGAGTTTAAGGGCAGCACCCCATGTTACATTACCAAAACCCGACAGGGCAACGGTTTTCCCTTTTATTGATTCTCCTTTGCGTTTCAACATTTCAACAACAAAATAAACGGCACCAAAACCGGTAGCCTCAGGACGAAGACGTGATCCTCCCCATTCCATTCCTTTGCCGGTAAGTACACCGGTAAACTCGTTTCGTAAACGCTTGTACTGTCCGAAGAGGTATCCGATTTCTCGTCCGCCTACTCCGATATCGCCGGCCGGTACATCAGTATTAGGGCCAATATGGCGGGCGAGTTCTGTCATAAAACTTTGACAGAAACGCATTATTTCATTGTCTGATTTTCCTTTTGGATTGAAATCTGATCCACCTTTTCCACCTCCCATTGGTAATGTGGTAAGGCTATTTTTGAATACCTGTTCGAAACCAAGAAATTTCAGTCCGCTTAAAGTTACACTGGGGTGAAACCGTAATCCGCCTTTGTATGGGCCAATAGCTGAATTAAATTCAACCCTGAATCCACGGTTTACATGTACTTCACCTTCGTCGTCGATCCATGGAACACGAAACATGATGACACGTTCGGGCTCGACCATTTTTTCAAGGATTTTGGCACTTTTGTATCTGGGATTTTCTTCAACAAAAGGAATCAGCTTTTCAACTACTTCCTGCACTGCCTGGATAAACTCATCCTCTCCGGTATTCTTGGCAACTACCATATCCATGAATTCTTTTACTTTTGCATCCATCTCCTTTAATTTAAATCATTTGTATTTTTCAGTGCGGCAAAAGTATATCATTTCAATTATCAAATGCATTCAATCTTCAAAAAAAATCAACACATCGAATTTTCATATCTAAATGATTCTTACATCTTTATAAATAAGCATTATGTGTTTAACAACACTTTCTGACAATAGTCATAATTTGGCCTGCCTGTAGAATACCAATATTACATGCCTTTTTTATAAAATGACGACAGTTTAATTTGATAAATTGCAGGAGCTTTATGAATTAATTTGAAACAGGTTCTGTTTCTTTTTGCTCCTGTTTAGTATGATACACATCAATTGCTACCAAAAGGGCTATGAATCCCCAGAACGGCGCGGAGGCTTTATCAGTATCGAGGAAATTATTCAGAAATCCATGAAGATAATATGTGATCAAACCCAATGTGCAACTAAGGGTCAGCATCTTTAATTCTTTCTGATGAACTTTATGGTACACCCTGATGCCGGTAGATAAACTGGTAATTAATATCAGCAAAAAGCTAATGCTTCCAAGAACACCTGATTCGGCTAAGGGTCCGATATATTCACTATGGGCATTTCCCATATCTCCGGCATTTGTGCTTATAATGGTTTTTTCGTAAGAAAACTGGAATCCGGCGTATTGAAACATATATGTTCCGGGGCCCCAACCAAAAACAGGTTTTTCAAGAAACATCCTGATAGCACAATTCCATCGGTTTAGTCGTTCGAGGTTCGAGGCATCAGTTCTGATATTAGCCATCGATTTGATATGTTTTTCAATATCACGGGAAGAGTCCTGTTTGTTCCTGTTTAATTCGATCATAATATCAGTTTGAAAAGCAAAAAACAATACCACAATTGATGTTGCCAAAAGAGCGATGTACTTAAACTTTACCTTAAATCTGATAAGTACCCATACGCCAAGTGCACCAGCTAGACTTAACCAGGCAGCCCGTGTATAGGAGAAAATAAGAGCGGTTATAAATATTCCCAATACGATCCAAATAAGAAACTTCTGTGTTTGCTTGTAGTCAGATTTTGTTCCGAATCCTAACAGAACAGGAATAAACATTGCCAGCATTGCGCCATACGATGTATGGTCGTTATAAAAGGGACTCATAACGTAATGGGCAGCATCTTCATCGAACAGGCCAATAAGAATATGCCTGTAAAATGTATATCCAATAACAATGGTAAAGGGTAAGGCATACAGCCATATAAAATTCCTCATGTTCTGGGTTCGTTTAAATAGCTGGGTTGCCAGAAAATAAAATGCTGCTATGAACCACATTCTTGCCAGCAAAAACTTGAACGAAACTATTGGCATAGTGCTGCTAATAGATGTAATGAAAATCCAAAACAGGTTGAAATAAATAGCCAGTGAAACCGGATGATAGACGATTTTCCTGTCGAAACCTTTTTCGGTAAGCGCTTTCAGAATAAAAAGCAATAATATTCCAAACAATAATGGTTCGGTAGGGAGATAGAAATCGACTTCGAGGTTTGGGACCAACTCCCGTAATGGGATCGACAATGGAACACAAAACACAATGAGCAACAAAACCTTGTCGAGTGAAATCAGGGTAAAGGCAAGCACTGAAAAAACCAACGGGACCATTGCAAGGTAATACGATTCGTAATACATGAAAACCGCATTAACAATAATAAAAAGGATAGAATACTTATAGAGTTTCTTTAAGTTATCCTTTGCGTCGGTACCGCTTTGCTTGGCTTGTATTTCGGTGAAATTGGTCAAAATCGGTTATTGTTTCTTCATTTCTTTTAATCGTTGTGTAAGTCCTTCAAGCATTAAAAGGAAAATAAAGGCAAACACAAAAGTAGCCAGTGTCGATAACGAAACAATCAGCCACCTTACCGGCTTCGATTTCTTTTCAGCTTCGAATGCCCTGTTTACAACAAAAGTATGTGGCAGGGTTTGCTCGTAATCAACTTTTGCTTCAACATATTTTGCTTTGAGGTTACTTAGCCTTTCGGTTGCATAAATGAGTTTGTTTCTTAGCAAAGTGTATTCCCCACCATATTCCGACAGGATTTGTAGTTTTTCTTCGAGGTCTTTCAGGTGCTTGGTTTGTCCTTTCACAATGGCTTGTGCATAGGCATCGTTGAACACCTCCGATTGTGTTTCGTAATTATTAATCCCTAACAGCCGGATTTCCTTCAACGAAGCCTGCATTTCTGCAATCTCACCCCTAACAGCAAAATACTCCTTCTCAACCAGTTTTAAGGCGAGCAGGGCTTTGCCCTTTTTTATGTGAGTCATGGCGGTGTCAACCAGGTCGGCAATCGTATTTGCTATTTCGGCTGCTATTTTAGGATCCGTATCATGCACCTGAATTTCGATCGACAAATATTCGGTTCGTCTGAAAGTGATATTGCTGTCCCAAATTTTCCCAAGCTGGGTCATCGGAAATGGAGCCAGTGTATCAATCTCATAGTGTTTAAAAAGATCGAATTTCCTTACTACCTTCTCACGAATATTAGCCGAATTTAACACCTGTAGCATTTGCTCCACGTCCTCTTCGTCACCAAATCTGAGGATATCCTTTTTTCCCAGGTATAAGGATAGAAGGTCGTTGGAAATTGAGCTCGAAGAAGCCGGGAAAAAAACGACTGTAGATTTAAACCGGGGTGTTATACTTAATGCAACAATAATTGAAACTATGGATCCGATCAATGTAATTATTGCAAGTGGCTTAAAATGCCTGATAAAGAAATTTATCAAATCCGGAGATTCGAACGAAAATGTTGAATTGGATATTTTGTTCATGGATTCATCGTTTATGGCTGGAAATTAAAAAAATAAAACTTTCCGGCCTGCCATTTTTATTCTGATTTTATAATATAATAATCTCTTCTTCCTTTCTGAACAAGAAGGTATTTGTCGTTGATAAGCAACTGAGCGGAAACAATGATTTCCGGATCATTCACTTTTACTTTGTTCAAACTAAGGCCATTGCCTTTTATCAAACGTCGAAGTTCACCCTTTGAAGCAAAAAATCCGGTTCTTTCAGTAAGCAAATCAAGAATCCCTATCCCTCCGTTTAATTCTGATTTAGGTATTGATTTTAATGGTACGCCTTCGAAAACCGATAGAAATGTATTTTCATCGAGTCTCGTTAGAGTTTCGGCAGTTCCTTTTCCAAACAGGATTTGCGAAGCTTCCTCGGCCATTGCAAGTGCTTCTTCGGAATGTACCATTATGGTTACTTCACGGGCAAGCTTTTTCTGCAACATCCGGTTATGTTTTGCCTGGTTATGTTCTTCAATCAGCATATCGATTTCGTTTTTCGACAACAGTGTAAATATTTTTATGTAGCGCTCGGCATCTTCGTCGGAAACGTTCAGCCAAAACTGGTAAAATTTATACGGTGATGTTTTCTCAGGATCTAACCAAACATTTCCCTCCTCAGTTTTTCCAAATTTTGTCCCATCGGCCTTGGTAATTAACGGACAGGTAATGGCAAATGCTTCACCCTGTTCTTTTCTTCTGATTAGTTCTGTGCCGGTAGTAATGTTTCCCCACTGGTCGGAACCACCCATTTGCAGCTTGCAACCTTTATTTTTGTACAGGAACAAAAAGTCAGTTCCCTGTACAAGCTGATAAGTAAATTCTGTAAACGACATCCCATCTTTCGATTCGTCGCCAAGCCTTTTTTTTACAGAATCCTTTGCCATCATATAGTTTACCGTGATATGTTTGCCGATATCCCGGATAAAATCTATAAACGAGAATTCTTTCATCCAGTCGTAATTGTTTACCAATTCGGCTGCAGTTGGTGTTCCCGGATCAAAATCCATAAACCTGGCGAGTTGCTTTTGGATACATTCCTGATTATAGCGGATAGTTTTTTCATCGAGCAGGTCGCGTTCCTTCGATTTTCCGGATGGATCGCCTATCATTCCTGTGGCCCCGCCAACCAATAAAATCGGTTTGTGACCAGCCACCTGAAAATGTTTCAGCATCATAACCGAAACCAAATGGCCAATGTGCAAAGAATCTGCTGTAGGGTCAATTCCTACATAAGCTTTGGTTAACTCCTTTTGTAATAGTTCTTCTGTCCCTGGCATAATGTTGTGGATCATTCCACGCCAGCGCAATTCTTCAACAAAATTCATAGCGCTCTGAAAATTTGCGCAAAGATAAATGAAATTGACATACGGTGAAAGGCATGAGAAAATCTCCGTGTAGGTAAATTAGTCCATAATTTTCTTTATTTTTATGGCACTATTAATTGATATGTGAAATAAACTTAAAATGATATTGTCATGAAAAATGTTATTGTTACGCTTTTTATAGGGATAATATTTCTTGCTGGAAATGATGCTTTAGCTCAAAAAGGAAACCTGTCGTTGAGTTTTGCAGCCGAACATTCGGTTACTGCCGGACATATTCAAATCGATAGTCTTTACATAGCCAATACCAATGTCGGATGCGATACAACACTCTATGATCCCAGCCCATATATTGTGTTTACATTTCTTGGAATTGAAAACTATTTAAGTAATTCTGAAGGAAAAAGTTTACATTTAGTAGCCTATCCAAACCCTGTTTCAACAAATACCACTATCGAAGCTGTTATTTCACAAAGCGGGCAATACCGTGCAATGCTTTACAATTCGCTTGGCCAGATTGAAAGGATAAACATCCTCGATCTTCAGGCTGGGAAACATTCATTTGAAGTAGGTCTAAAAGAATCAGGGGTGTATAATTTTGTGCTGAGCAATCGCAATTTTTCAGGATCGATAAAGCTTGTAAATTCTGAAGGTAATAGTAGTACCGGCAGTTTTGTACAAGTTGAAAGTAATGATTTTGCAACATCACCAGCTACATCAAATTTAAAGAGTATCACATTTACTGATGGATTTGAATTTGTACCGGGCGATATGTTGCAGATAATTGCCTATGCGCATAATTACTTTAACGATACAATTGAAATTGCGCCTATTGAATCAGAAGACATTATAATACAAATGAATCCTGTTCCCGGTTGTCCCGATGTATTTTACGATTATGATGGAAATGCTTATACTGCAACAAATATTGACGGACAATGCTGGATGGCACAGAATCTTAAGGTAACCCATTTTTCTGACGGTACCGATATTCCTCTTGCAGCAAGCTACTCGGCATGGACTGCACTCACAGTTAGCGATCCGGGTTATTGTTACTATGGAAATGATTCAAATAATGTTGCAATTTATGGCCTGTTGTATAACTGGGCTGCCGCAATGAATGGTGATACCTCAACCGTTAATAATCCAAGCGGTGTAAATGGGGCATGTCCTACCGGATGGCATTTGCCAAGCGATGCCGAGTGGGATGAGCTTGGAGCCTTTATTGCCGATGATAACGGTGGAATGGCCAGCGGATATCAATTTACCGATGGCAACTGGAAAAAAGTTGGAAAGCATTTGAAGTCGACTACTGCATGGACAACTGCCGGAACCGACGATTATTCATTTAATGGACTACCGGCGGGCTATCGTGCTTATAGCGGCAGTTTCACGGATATTGAGGTGAATGCCAACTGGTGGACAACCACCGAAGTTAATGCAAACATTGCCAATGGTTGGGGGCTGGAAGATTCGTCACATAAATTTCTGCATCTTACACTTGCATATAAACTCGGAGGATTTTCAGTCCGTTGTATCCGCGATTAGAATTCTCGAATCTTCCGAATTCTTTATCGTGGTAACCTTGAAATTAATATTTGATTTCACACTCATCCGAAAGTTTAAATTTTAAAAGCCTGAAGAATCCGATATTTTTGT
>CAYLZH010000013.1:16842-34634 GCA_964388245.1 uncultured Bacteroidales bacterium | reverse complement strand
ATTTTATGAAATCAAACAATTACAGTACTTTTGGAACTGCGAAACTTGAGTAATTTATCTTCTGCCTCGGCTTGATGATCCTGATGACCTTGATGATGATCCTGAGGAACGAGAGCTGGAACCTGACGACCTTGATACTGATCCGGAACTTCTGCTTGAGCTACTCCGCGATGGTGAATATGACCGCGATGATGATGAACTTTTCGAGGGTGTATACGACTTTGATGATGGGCTGCTACTACGCGATGGTGTATATGATCGCTGCGATGAACTTTTACTTGGCTTTGAGTAGCTCCTTGACGAATTTGATTTGGGTGTCGAATAGCTGTTTGATTTGCTGCTTCCTGAGCTTCTTGGTGTCGAATAGGTTTGCCGTTGGCTATTACTTTTCGACTGATTATATGAACTATTACTCCGTGGCTTTGAATATGTAGAGCTACTGCTGCTTCGTGGTTTACTATATGATTTTGATTTTTCGGGTTTAGTATATCTTTTGCTTGAATTCGACGGGCTATAACTATTATTGTATTTTGGTTTCGAACTACTGCTCCTGGAGTTATTGTATTTGTATTTTGTACTACTTTGATTTGAGTAGGAGGATTTCTTCGCAGGCCGTGTCGATGTAGAACTATTTCTCTTAGATGAGCTTTGGTTTGTCCTTGCTTTTGATGATGTCGACGGGCTTGAATACCTGTTCTTCTGAGTTGATGATGAGGTCTTTTGGTAACTTTCTCTGGTTTTTGAAGGATACTTGTATTTTGACTTATCAGATGAATTTGGAGTACTGGTCCTTTCCCTGCTTGTTACATTACTTTGTGTCGATGGCTTCTCACTAACAGTTTGATTTATCCGGCTTGTTGATTGATTTGCAGGCTTCGTACTTACACTTTCATTTGATCTGTTGGTTTTTGAATCAGTAGGCCTTGCGCTTACTTGTTCGTTTGTCCGGCTCGATGTGGTAGCTGCTGATGATTGTTCAGGCCTTATACTTGTGTTATTCGTATTATTCCTGCTCAATGAAGATGTTTGTTCTACTTTTTCTCTTTCATTACTAACCGTGCTTGTAGGCCTGGTCGATTGAACATTATTTAGTCTGCTATCAGAAGAAGAAACCCGCGACTCTGAATTACTAAACGATCCGTTGTTCGCGCGGTAAGCAAGGTCTTTACCCTCGTTTGTAACAGCATGCTCATAAACTTCACCAAAGTTTCTTCCAGTACTGTTGTAACCTGTTGTATTATTTGTTGGCCTGTCGTTGCGGTGTCCATAATGATATGAGTTTGTACCATCATAACTGTTGTAATAATAATCAACATAGGATGATGCATAGTATCCATCATAGAAACCATCGTAATATCCATGGTTGTAACCATGCCAGTATGAATTATAATATGATGGATAATACCATGATGAATAATACCAGGGAGAGTAGTATCCGTAATGGCCCCATGATCCGCCAAAATGAAATCCACCATAAGGATAGCCCCATCCCATGTTCCAATAGCCTGGCCACCAATTGTATCCTAAATAAATACTTGTACCCCAATAATAAGGATCATAATTGTACCAGTATAGATTAGTATAGTAGTTATCATAATACCCACAGCCAAAATAAGGATCATGAAATCTTCTTAATCGTGCAGTATATGAATAATCGTAATAATCATCGTTATAGTAATTATTCGTAACATAGGCATTTCCTTCCTCATCATAATACTCTTCTGAGTAATCGGGCAAATACCTTTCATACGATTCATCATATTCTTCTTCCTCATATCGCGACTGATATTCATATTCCTCCTCGCGTGTCGAAAAATCATATACAGGTTCTTCCGAAGGCGTGTATTCTTCAACCTCCTCAGTATAAGTTGCAACTTCAGGCTTTTCCGATTCAACTACCTCCTCGTCGCCGGGAGTATAATAAATATCATCATAACTTGAATTTACATGCCCTGTTGCAGTACATCCTACAAGAAAGATCAGCATCACCGGAAAAAATTTTAACATTGTTTTCATGACTCATTCTCCTATTGCTTATTTATATATTTTTGTTGCTAATTATCAAAATAATGATTTGACAAAAAGCAAACTTCATACCAAAAGTATAAATAATGGCGAAAGTTTTAACAAAGAGAAGTGAAAATTATTCACAATGGTACAATGATTTAGTTATTAAGGCCGAACTTGCTGAGAGTTCTGCGGTTCGTGGTAGTATGGTTATAAAACCATATGGATTTGCTATATGGGAAAAAATGCAGGCTCAACTAGATAAAATGTTTAAAGACACCGGACACTCCAATGCTTATTTTCCACTTTTTATTCCAAAGTCCTATTTCTCAAAAGAAGCAAACCATGTCGAAGGATTTGCCAAAGAATGTGCCGTAGTTACTCATTATCGTTTAAAAAAAGATCCCAAGGGGAATGGAATTGTGGTTGACCAGGATGCTAAGCTTGAAGAAGAGTTAATTGTACGTCCTACATCAGAAACTATAATTTGGGATACTTATAAAAACTGGATACAGTCGTACCGCGATCTTCCATTGTTGATTAATCAGTGGGCAAATGTTGTTAGATGGGAAATGCGTACACGTTTATTTTTACGTACTGCCGAATTTCTATGGCAGGAGGGCCATACAGCCCATGCAACAAAAGCTGAAGCTATTGAAGAAACAATACAAATGATAAATGTATATGCAGAATTTGCGCGGGAATGGATGGCCCTGCCTGTAACCATTGGAAGCAAGACTGAATCTGAACGATTTGCCGGAGCACTCGACACATACACCATTGAAGCATTAATGCAGGATGGAAAAGCGCTGCAATCAGGTACATCCCATTTTCTTGGTCAAAATTTTGCCAAAGCATTCGATGTTAAATTTGCTAACCAGGAAGGAAAACTCGATTATGTCTGGGCAACATCCTGGGGTGTATCAACTCGCTTGATGGGAGCTTTAATTATGGCCCATGCCGACGACAACGGTCTGGTACTTCCACCCAAGCTTGCACCTATTCAGGTTGTAATTGTTCCAATTTACAAAGGAAAAGAAGAGATGGACCGGATATTCGAAGCCGGGGAAAAATTACGCAAAGAAATTGCCGATGCGGGTTTTTCAGTCAAATTCGATCATCGCGATACACATAAACCCGGATATAAATTTGCTGAATACGAACTAAAAGGAATTCCTGTGAGGTTGGCAATCGGACCAAGGGATGTTGCCAACGGAAAGGTGGAATTGGCCAGGCGCGACACCATGGAAAAGAAAATTTATCCACAGGAGGGAATAGTAGAGATAATTAAAAACCTGATGGTTGAAATTCAGAATAATATCTATTCCAAAGCCGATAATTTCAAAACTGAAAACACCCATACAGTGGACGATTGGAGTGAATTTAAGGACATTATTGAAAATACCGGTGGTTATGTTTATGCTCATTGGGATGGAACCTCTGAAACCGAAGAAAAAATTAAGGACGAAACCAAAGCAACCATTCGCTGCATACCTCAGGATAACCCGCTTGAAGAAGGTAAATGCATTTATTCTGGTAAGCCATCGAAACAGAAGGTATTGTTTGCAAAAGCTTACTAAGAATTTGAAATTAAAATTGATAATATCTATTTTTGATAGGAATTTTATATTTAATGCAAAACACTACACATCATAAAGAAAAGAATATTTCGGAATTATCAACGAAATCTCTTACCAAGCAAAATGTTTATACACAAACTCTTGACACATTTAATCTTTTAAAAGAAGTTTTAGAGGAGATCAAAAACGATTATAATAGCGGTTTACACGATGTTGACCAGCGCTTATTACTTGAATTTACCGATAATGGGATTTTTGATGCTGAACTAAAAATAGCCAGTGACATTCTGTTTTTCTCGATGCATTCAAATGTTTTCGAATTCGACCGCGATCACAGCATATGGAAAATCTCATACGTGAACCACAATAAGTTTAATTCGTTTTGTGGTATAATTAACATTTATAATTTTCTTTCCGATTCGATTAAGTATAACCGGACAGATGATCTGGGGTACTTGATTGGGCGAATATTCATCAATAAAGACAAGCATTACTTTGTTGAAGGTAAAAGACAAATGGGATTTCTTTACAATGATTTTGGCAAGGCAATCATCGATAAAAAATCCCTTCGCAGCATTGTTGAGTCGGCAATTGGCTATGCAATCGATTTTGATTTGCTTGTTCCGCCATACGATCATGTAAAAATTGCATCGTTGGCCCAGATGCAGTATAAAATTCAACACTCGAAATTTCAAACCGGAAAACGGCTTGGATTTCAGTTTAAATCCGATGATATAAGTTAAATCCTAAAAATAACAAAATGAGAAAATACACTGTCATTTTATTGCTTACAGCATGTTGTTTATCAATGCATCTAACTGCACAGAAGCAATTGTTTGAGAATAGTTCTTTTGATCCGTCGACCATGAAAGAATTAAAGGCTGAAAAATACAACGATTGGATTGGTGAGTATGTAAGGGTACCCTTGAAATCCGATTTTAAATATTTATCAACCGATGATAGAAAGATGCTTCCTGTACTGTTTGAGGTTGCCAATATAATGGACGAAATCTTTTGGCAACAAGCATATGGAAGCAAAAACCACCTTTTTAAGCATATTACATCGGAAGAAGCTAAAAAACTGGCGGAAATAAATTATGGCCCCTGGAACCGGCTTCATGGTAACGAACCCATATTCGAAAATGTAGGATCGAAACCGGCCGGCGCTAACTTTTACCCACCTGACATGACAAAAGACGAGTTCGATCAATTTGATGCACCTGATAAATCGAGCCTTTATACATTAATCAGAAGAAACAGTAAAGGAGAATTAATGACCATTCCCTATCATGTTGCCTACGCCGATAAAATCCGGAAGGCTGCAAGGTTAATGCAGGCAGCAAGTGAGGTTACCACTGATGAATCGTTTTCACATTATCTTATGCTACGAGCCGATGCTTTACTCAACGATGACTATTTCGAAAGTGATCTGGCATGGATGGATATGAAAACTAATACAATTGATTTTGTTGTAGGCCCAATCGAAAATTACGAAGACCAGCTGTTTAGTCATAAAGCTGCACACGAAGCATTTATCCTGATTAAGGATATGGATTGGTCGAAGCGATTGGAACATTATGCTCTTTTATTACCCGACCTTCAGACACAATTGCCTGTTGACGATAAATATAAACAAGAACAACCCGGGCGAAATTCTGACCTGGGGGTTTATGATGCCATTTATTATGCAGGCGACTGCAATGCCGGAAGCAAAACAATAGCCATAAACCTGCCCAACGATAGCCGTGTGCAACTGGAAAAAGGCAGCAGAAGACTTCAATTGAAAAATGCCATGCGTGCTAAATTCGATCATATCCTTATTCCGATTTCAAATGTATTGATTGATCCTGCCCAGCAGGAGCATATAACTTTCGATGCCTTTTTCGAAAACACAATGTTTCACGAGGTTGCCCATGGATTAGGAATTAAAAACACGATCACAGGTAAAGGCGGAGTTCGTGAAGCTTTACAGGAACAATATTCGGCCATCGAAGAAGGAAAAGCCGATATTTTAGGACTATTCCTTGTAACCAAGCTACATGAAATGGGAGAGCTTGAAGTCGATTTAATGAACAATTATGTTACATTTATGGCAGGCATTTTCAGGTCGATACGCTTTGGAGCTTCCAGTGCACATGGCAAGGCAAATTTAATGCGCTTTAATTATTTTGAAGAAAAAGGAGCTTTTACTAAAACCGATGAAGGATATTACACTATCGATTTTGAAAAAATGCATGAGGCTATGAATTCACTTTCGGAATTGATTCTTACATTGCAAGGCGACGGTAACTATGAAGGAGCCAAGAAATTAATGAAAGAAAAAGCAGTTTTAGGGAGTGAATTACAAAAAGATCTTGACAGGTTAAAAGCATCCAACATCCCGGTTGATGTTATTTTCGACCAGGGTGTAATAATATCAGGATTATAAAATTATCAGCAAATCTTGTTAAAAAATTACAAGCAATAAGGAATATTTGAAATCCGATTTCAAGGTTTATATTATTTGCCATAAATAGTATGAGTCGAAAGAAAGAGCCAATTTTTTGGCTCTTTTTTTTGTTGATCTGAAATCAAAATGATTATCTTTATAATCTCTATGGCAAGATTGGTAAGAAGTAACATTAATAAAAACCAGATCAACATTTTTATTGTCGACGACAATGAACTTGACGCAAAAGTTCTTACACAGGAATTCGAACTAAATACAACTTATGAAGTACGTCAATTTCAATCGGGCGAACATTTTCTTCAATTCCTAAAAGCCAATCCCCCGCACAAAAAAAGCATTGTAATCGTAATCCTCGATTATATACTTAATTCCACCAACATTGAGGCAAAAAACGGGATCGAAATATTAAAATCGATAAAAGAAATTAACCACGATTATGAGGTAATTATGATCTCGTCGCAACCGGATGTTGACATTGTTACATCGGCTATTCACTATGGAGCAGTAACATTTGTCAAAAAGAACGAAAATTGCTTTATGCGAATTCAGAATAACATTAACTGGATAGTATCGAAAAAAGTTCTCAAACGCAAAAGGTATTCAACTATAGCCACCATTTTTATTTTCTTTATGATATTTATCGGTATTTCTTCCCTTGTCCTTATCCTTTCGCATTATTTTCCCGAAATTCTTCGTTGGTAGGAGATTACTCAAATCATAATTCATTTTCACAAATAGATGCGCAATGTGTTTTATTTGCCATTCGGAATCTGGTACAGGTTACGATACATTTTCTACCATAAGCTTACTGCACCTTATAATGACTATTTGTCAGCCATGTTGACATGGCACAGACTTTGACCTGCCGGCGCAAAAAAATTATTTGTCGAACTAAAAAATTAAGAAAATGCAAAAAGGTAAAATTGGTGTAACAACTGAGAATATCTTTCCAATTATTAAAAAGTTTCTGTATTCCGATCACGAAATTTTTCTTCGCGAATTAATTTCGAATGCTGTTGATGCAACCCAAAAACTAAAGGCACTTTCGTCGTTGGGCGATTTTAAAGGCGAAATTGGCGATACTACCATCGAGGTTATCCTTGATGAAAAGAAAAAAACACTCACCGTAAGGGATCAGGGAATAGGTATGACTGCCGAAGAAATCGAAAAATATATTAATCAAATAGCTTTTTCGAGTGCCGAAGAGTTCCTTGAAAAATATAAAAATAAGGCAAATGCAATCATTGGACATTTCGGACTTGGTTTTTATTCTTCTTTTATGGTGTCGGATAAAGTTGAGATTATAACCAAATCGTATCAGGAAAATGCCCAGGCAGTAAAATGGTCATGCGATGGCAGCCCGGAATATAGCCTCGATGAAATAGAGAAAGAAAGCCGTGGAACAGATATCATTCTGCATTTGGATAAAGAATCGAAAGAATTTGCTGAAGAAAACCGCATAAATGAACTATTGCAGAAATATTGCAAATTCCTTCCTGTCGAAATTGCATTTGGAGAAGAAAAAGAATGGAAAGACGGTAAAGAGGAATCAACCGGAAAACCAAAAATAATTAACAACACCAAACCAACCTGGACACAAAAGCCCGCCGATCTAAAGGATGAAGATTATAAAAACTTCTATCGTGAGCTTTACCCAATGAACTTCGATGAGCCATTATTCAACATTCATCTGAACGTCGATTATCCTTTTAATCTAACCGGGATTCTATATTTCCCTAAAATCAAGAACAACATCGAGATTCAGAAAAACAAAATCCAGTTGTATTGCAACCAGGTATTTGTTACCGACTCTGTTGAAGGCATTGTCCCTGAATTCCTGACATTATTACATGGCGTGCTTGACTCGCCCGATATTCCATTAAATGTTTCGAGAAGTTATCTGCAAAGCGATTCGAATGTAAAGAAAATTTCGAACCACATCACTAAAAAAGTTGCCGATCGCCTAAATGATATTTTCAAAAACAATCGCGAGGAATATGAGGCAAAATGGGACGACCTGAAACTTTTCATTGAATACGGAATGCTTACCGAAGAAAAGTTTTACGATAAAGCAGAAAAATTTGCCCTGTTCAAAAACATTGATGGTAAATATTTCACTTTCGAAGAATATGAAAAGTTAATCAAGGCAAATCAGAAAGACAAAGACAAGAAACTGATATACCTTTACACTACAAATGTTGATGAACAATACACATACATTGAAGCCGCCAAAGCCAAAGGCTATGATGTTCTTTTATTAGACGGGCAGCTCGATCCACATTTTATCAATCATCTCGAACAAAAATTTAAAGATTCAAGCTTTGTTCGTGTCGATTCGGATATCATCGACAACATAATTAAAAAAGAAGATAAAACTGATTCGAAAATCAGCCAGGAGCAAAAAGACGAATTAGTACCGGTTTTTAATAGCCAGCTACCCGAAGGAAAAGTAAATTATATTGTAACTTTCGAAGACCTGTCGAAGGATGATGTACCAATTGTAATTACCCAGAACGAATTTATGCGCCGCATGAAAGACATGTCGGCCATGGGAGGCGGAGGAATGAATTTCTATGGCGATTTACCAGATAGTTTCAACCTGGTAGTAAATGCAAATCATCCGTTGATAAATAGTATTATTGATGACAAAGACCAAAAAGTTGGCAACAGTGTAAAAGCAGTAGTTGCTGAAGCAAAGCCTGTTGAAGACGAAAAAGAAGCCCTCGAAAAATTATTACAGGACAAAAAAGAGGAAGAAATTGAACAGGTTGAAAAAGATAAAAAAGAGGAACTGAATAAAAAAATCGACGAATTAAAGTCGAAAAAAGATGATATTCTAAAAGATTATGGAAAGGGTAACAAACTTGTGAAACAGTTAATCGATCTTGCATTATTGGCCAATAACATGCTAAAAGGTGAAGATTTGAATAAGTTTGTAAAGCGAAGTGTAGAACTCATAAAATCATAAAATAATAGTAAATTGTTTTTTTGAGGCTGGAGAAAATCCGGCCTCTTTTGTTTAGGTTAGAATCAAAATATATTTTTAAGCCACTTTTTTTATAAAACCAAAGCATTATGAAAAAGATTGTCCAGGTAGTTACTATTTCAATATTATATTTACATCTGTCATTTTACGCCATTGGTATTAACATGCCCGGTAAACCAGCATATGGCAACACCCAGCTAAAACCTACACCCTCACCATTAACCGGATTTCATACACTAAAAAAAAGATGGGGGCCAGATATTACGCTTGGCCTGCAAATTGGCCCGGTATTCAGCAAAATAAAAGGGCCCGATGTTGAGGATGTAAAAATGATCATGTCATCTGTTGAAGGTGGATTTATTCAATTTCATACCGTGTCGGAAATTCATTATCAGTTAGGTTTAAATTATTCCCCGCAGGGTTTTAAGAAAAAAACAACCTACCTGAACGAATTGGGACAAACAGTGACCGATGATTTTTCCGTACATCTCGATTATGTGAAAATTCCAGCTTTGATGGGAATTTCATTTGGCGAAAAATTTATTATAAACATCGACGCCGGATTATATCTCTCATTTCTTACAAGAGCCAATCAAAAGGGAACTCAGAAAATCGAATCTGAAGGTTTTGATCCGGTATCCATGCAGGTTAACATTGATTTGAAGGAATCATATAAAAAAAGTGACCTTGGTTTTTTATTTGGTGGAGGTGTTCAATACCCTCTTACAGAAAAGCGAAGTGGAACAAACATTAGTGTTTTTGCAAACGCATTGATGCAAATGTCATTGAAAAATATATCTAGGCTTGCTGATATCGAATTTAAAAACAGGAATTACCAGTTAACAATTGGTGTTTTGTTTCATTTAGACCAATAATAATCCGGTTAAAAATATAAAGAGGCTTCCTTTTTCAGAAAATCAATTGCTCCACGAGGTGAATGTATATCATTAGTAACCAGCGATTCCAGGATATTTTTACTAAGTTCAATTGCTTGTGATTTTGGATTTAGATCGATCATTTGGGTGTTGATATGCTTAACAACACTTTCTTTTGCACCAATAACAACATCCCATGTCTTACTACTAACATACAATTGTTGCGACAGATTATGATCGAATTCTGACCGGATTGTACGAAGTAGCTCACGTTGCAGGTCAACTGCACTCATTCCTGACCGTTGAACCCTGATCAATAGGTTTTCCGGTGATATCCGTTCAAGCAAAAGTGTAAGCCTTTCGTAGGCTTGCAACCTTATAGGAACAATGATTTTCCGGTTTTCGATCCTTAGTTCATGTTGTCTGCGCTTTTCATCGTTTTTATAAAACCAATAAAGAATTACAAAAGTGCTTATTAAAACTATTAAAGCCGGAATTGTATATTTCAGTATTTCAAGCATTTTAAAAGTATTTATACCTCAGGCAAATATAGGAATAAAAAAGGCCACTCGCTCACATAAGCTAAATGGCCTGACTATGAAAAAAAAAAAAAAACTATTCAAATTGTTTGAATGTATCTCGGATAATTCCCATCGCTTCACGTAATTCGTCTTCAGTAATAGTTAGTGGTGGGGCAAATCTGATAATGTGACCATGTGTAGGTTTGGCAATCAGTCCATTTTCTTTCATGGCAACACAAACATCCCAGGCTGTTTTACCTCCTTTCGGACGAATAACCACAGCATTCAATAATCCTTTTCCCCTCACCAGTTCTATCATATCCGACTGAATACTATTAAACTCGTCGCGAAATATTTGCCCGAGTTTTTCAGAATTCTCTTCAAGGTTTTCATCCTTTATCACGTCAAGGGCTGCAATGGCAACTTTGCATCCAAGAGGATTTCCTCCGTAAGTTGATCCATGCTCACCAGGCTTAATAACCAACATTATATCATCGTCGGCCAAAACACACGAGACAGGGAAAACTCCTCCTGATACTGCTTTCCCAAGTATCAGAATATCGGGTCGTACACCTTCGTGATCGCAGGCAAGCATTTTACCGGTACGGGCTATCCCGGTTTGAACTTCATCGGCGATGAAAAGAACATTTTTAGATTTACAAAGCTCCGAGGCTTTTTTCAGATAACCATCTTCCGGAACGTAGACACCGGCTTCGCCCTGTATAGGTTCAACAAGAAAGCCCGCAACATTCGGATCTTCAAGTGCTTTTTCCAGTGCAGGAAGATCGTTATAAGGTACTATCTCGAATCCGGGCGTATAAGGTCCAAAACCTCCCCTTGCATCAGGATCGGTCGACATTGAAATTATGGTTGTGGTACGTCCATGAAAATTTCCTTCACAAACAACAATTTTTGCCTGGTTTTCAGGTATTCCTTTTACATCATATCCCCATCGACGACATAGTTTTATTGCTGTTTCATCTGCTTCTGCTCCTGTGTTCATGGGCAAAACTTTATCGAAACCGAAATAATTTGTGACGTATTCTTCGAATTCACCCAAAACAGAATTGTAAAATGCCCGCGAGGTAAGTGTCAGTTTTTCAGCCTGATCCTTTAATGCTCCAACAATTCGTGGATGACAGTGCCCCTGGTTAACGGCCGAGTACGCCGACAAGAAATCGAAGTAACGTTTCCCTTCAACATCCCAAACAAAAACACCCTCTCCCCTATCGAGCACTACCGGTAGCGGATGGTAATTGTGTGCGCCAAATTTGTCTTCCCTGTTTATGTAGTCTTGTGTTTTCATTGCCATAACTATAAATCTTTTAGAGGTTTAACAATAATTTATTATTAATATTTCAATGTGCAATTCTATAATAAGTTTCAATAATTTCAAAAGAAAAAATCAGTTCAAAATGTATTTCTTATTCAAGATAGAAATCAACATAATAAGATTCATAAAATCTTAACAAATTATTCTTATCGAAACGCATTCATCTTTAGCATATTGATTTCTTTCTGATTAAGGAAACGCCATTTTCCACGGGGCAGGTTTTTCTTTGTAAGTCCGGCAAAATAAACACGGTCGAGCTTAAGCACCTTATATCCAATTGCTTCAAACATCCTCCTGATCACCCTGTTTTTTCCTGAGTGTATTTCTATGCCAATTTGTTTTTTATCAGTCTCGTCCGGAAAACTAACTGCATCAGCATGCGATACACCATCTTCCAGTTCTATACCACCAACTAGTTTTTGCATGTCGGTTTTCTGAAGGTTTTTATCGATCCAAATATGATAAATCTTTTGTTTCATATATTTTGGATGTGTGAGTCGCTTGGTGAGCTCGCCATCATTAGTAAATAGCAAAACACCCGTTGAATTCCTGTCGAGCCGTCCTACCGGATAAATCCTCTCCTGACAAGCATTACGAATTAAATCCATTACCGTTTTTGTTGCATGCGGATCATCAACAGTAGTTATAAAATCCTTGGGTTTATTTAGCAGGAGATAAACATTCTTTTCCGGTTTGATAACCTGTCCCTCGATGTTTACCGTATCGCTCCTCTTTATCTTTGTTCCAAGCTCGGTAATTTTTTTGCCGTTAACTGTAACAGCTCCACTTTTAATATAATTGTCGGCCTCACGTCGTGAACAGATGCCCGCATTTGCAATAAACTTATTCAACCTGATCTCAGAATCGTCAGTCGATCGTTTAAATTTGCCTTGTTGCCCCTTTTGCCGGAATGGTTTCTCATTACTTTTAAATGAACCTGTATCAGGCTTTTTCTTCGATGCAGCAACTCTTTCCGGCTTATATCTTTTCTTTTCTGAACCAGATGTGGTTTTGCTTCTTTCAAATCTATTCTCTCTTTCTTTTGATCGATCGGATTTATCATTTGAAGAGATTTTACTCCTTTTGTTGCGATCGTTGCCGGTATTTTCCTTCTGGGTTTTTGATGGCTTGTGATGCCCCGATGATCGTGTTTTTCCGTATCCTCCCTTCGATTTCATAATAAAAGTCGTTTATGTTTGTAATTCAATCAGATATACTTCAAAAATCTGACTATAAAAATGGGTGCAAAGATCACAAAAAATACAAGATAAAACATAAAAATCTTAAATGGTGTGTACGACAAAATGGATTTGTATCATTAGAATTCTACTGTCACTATATTGATATGGTACATCATTTATGGATTGTAAACATCGAATAATGATAGGAAGGTCGAATATTGAAGGATAAAGAATTGATGATTCGATTTCTTACTTTGATCTAAGGTCGATTTTGTGGCTTGCATAAAAAGTGAAATTTATCTTATTTTGATACATTATTGAAAAAAACTGAGAGGATGGACTACCAATTACAATTGTTAATAGTAATGATAAGTTATATGACCCTGCTGATATTGTGGGGCTTATATCAGGGGCGGAAAGTCAAAAACGATTCAGATTATGCAATCGCCGGCAGAGACCTGCCAGGGTGGGTAGCAGCACTATCAGAACGGGCTACAGGAGAATCCTCATGGGCACTTTTGGGATTACCAGGTGCAGCCTATGCAACTGGCCTTATTGAAACCTGGACAGCAATCGGATGTGTTGTTGGGATTATCACCACCTGGGCCCTGCTTGCCTGGCGTTTGCGCGATGAAGCTGAAAAGTTTAAGATAAATACTTTTACTGAATACATTGCAAAACGTCATGGTGAGGCAGGGAAATGGATCCGCATAGTTGGTAGTGCTACAATTGTATTTTTCTTCTTTTTTTATGTAGGAGCACAATTTCTCGGAGGCGGCAAAACACTGCACACGATGTTCAATATCGATCCAAAACTTGGGATGCTGATAACTGCTGCTATTATTGTACCATATACTATTTACGGAGGATTCAGAAGTGTTGTTTATACTGATGTTATTCAGGCCATCGTAATGATAGCCACATTAATTATAGGTCCAATTGTCGGGCTTATTTACCTGGGAAACCATCCTGAATTATTTGCCCAGTCGATTCCTGATGCATTAACAAAAGCAGGGCCCGAATACAATTCCTTTTTACAGGGACTAAAAGGCTTCAGTGCCGGAATAGTAATAATGGGGGGATTTTCATGGTTTTTTGGATACCTTGGAGGTCAACCACAACTGAGTATGCGTTTTATGGCAATAAAAAATACGAAACAGGCAAAACAAGCCCGGAATATTGGAATTATCTGGACCATAATTGCCTACATAGGTGCTCTTAGTCTTGGATGGATCGGTATTGCAATTTTTGGCCCTAACGGACTCGAAGACCAGGAATTCGTTATGCCCGCCGTTTTATTAGAGATTTTTCCACCGGCAATAGCAGCAGTTTTAATAACAGGTGCCATTGCCGCGATGATATCTACCGCCGATTCTTTATTAATTCTTTCAGCAACAGAACTTTCTGAAAACCTGATTAAACCTGGTTTTATGAAAGACAAGGAAATGACAGGCAAGAAAGGATTAAAAACATCGCGCATTATTACGGCTTTGCTGGCAGTTGTAGCTCTTGTTATAGCATATTATTCGCCATCGAAACTGATCTTTACTTTAGTATCATATGTATGGGCTGGTATTGGGGGCACTTTCTCGATTGTAATTCTTTTAACGCTGTTCTGGAAAAAATTCCATGGAAAGGCAGCTCTTGCAACTATTATTGCAGGTTTGTTATTCACTATAATATGGATTAGCACAGATATGGAAAAAGAAATTACTTCACGTTTATTGACATTCTTTGTTGCTGGGGTGGTGGGAATTTTCTCAACCTATTTATTCCCTGCAAAAAAATAGTATTGATTTTGTCTTCGACTGATATCAGGTAATTTTGACTTTCTACTTTTTATTCTGATCCAGTCCGGCACTCCATTCATAATCAATATATTCTAATGCAAAATCAGCACCAATGGTTGTAATCAAAACAAAACCCTCTTCGGTTCCTTTATATGGTCCACCCCACCATGAACCTGATACTGCTCCACCGGTAACAAAATGCATATCATAAATATACAAGTGCTCGAAGATATGTAGATGTCCCTGCAAAATCAGTTTAAGGTTATGATCAGAAAAAAGTGCTAATACCTCCTTCGGATTATTTAAAACCCAACCTTCAACACTCGAAGGCTGTGGCCCTGCTTCCAGTTGAATTTGAGCCGTAATAACCGGAATATGTGTTGCTAACACAATAGGTGTATTTTTATCAATTTCAGCAAGGTCGGCCTTAATCCAATCCATTTGAACTGAGTCGACCAGGCCAACATATGCGTTTCCTTTTTCGTGCTCCTCAACCGAATCGAGAATAATAAAATGCCAGCCTTTATGATTGAAAGACTGATATCGTGGGCCAATCCGTTTCTCAAACATTTTTTCACCAAACTCAGGATGCATCCGGTCTGCATTACTTTTTGAATACCAACCGTAAACTTCGTGATTCC
Organism: uncultured Bacteroidales bacterium; assembly: GCA_964388245.1. GTDB lineage: Bacteria > Bacteroidota > Bacteroidia > Bacteroidales > M50B96 > JAIOYV01. The sequence goes on along the minus strand of CAYLZH010000013.1, from coordinate 19,271 downwards.
CAATTGTATGGTAAACAGGTATATTGATTTTTTTAATGGTATTATTATAGAGTTGATAAAGACTATCTGATCTCCCATAAGTTTGCCCAAGTGCATCCATAATCAAATCACCTCCGGTAATTGCAAAATCCGGATTAATTTGATTGACTCTTTCAATAGCCTTTTGAAAGCCTTCAACTGCATTTTCCTCATATTGTAAATGAATATCTGTAAGAAAAACAAAAGAAAAATTATCGTGTTGATTTTGAGAAAAAGCATTCAGAGATGATATAAGCACAATTAAGAAATATAGTCCGATTCTTTTCATAATAAGGATTTTAATTAATTCAGCAAAGCAAAATTAGAAAGATTATCAATAGTAACACAATCATGAAAAAATATATTTCAATTCATAACCTCTATTTGATGCTCCATCACAAAAGTTGAAAGATAATATTAAATATCAAACCGGTTAATTTATTGTTAACAAGATAATATATCACACTGATTATTTGAGTTATAATTCAATTGATGAATTTTATACTTCCACATTTACTATTGATCTTACATCAGATTAATTTTCAATCATGATTTAATGTACATTTGTGAAACGAATTCAAAAGACATACAATATGAAGCACTTAATTATAATAGTTTTAGTTTCATTTATATCGATCACCACACATTCTCAACTTAATGGTAATTATACAATTGGCGGAACAAATCCTGACTTCAATAATATTTCTGATGCAGTATCACTGCTAAGTTCAGATGGTATATCCGGCCCTGTAAGCTTCCTGCTTCGCGATGGCATTTACAACCAGCAGGTTAGCATTGGCCAAATAACCGGTGTATCGTCGGCCAACAAAGTTACTTTTACTTCGGAAAGTGGCGACTCCACTGCCGTTACCTGGACCTTTACGCCAAACTCATCGGCCAATTTTACCTGCCGCCTTTATGGTGCCGACTACCTGATTTTCGATGCACTTACAATCAGAGCAATCGGTTCGACTTATGCCAGGCCGGTGGTTATCGAAAACAGCTCGTCGAACAATATTTTCAGAAATTGCATCATCGAGGCACCGATTACTTCTAACTCAGGGTATTACCAGGCAGCCATCTACGAAGGCAATGGAACAAATGCCTCGAACCTGATCGAAAACAACCTGATCAACAACGGAAGTTATGGGATATATTTCGATGGGGCATCAGAAACCCAAATCAGGAACAACCAACTCGATGGCCAGTATTACATGGGCATTTATGTTGATAACTGCCATGCTGTGAAAATTACCGGCAACACCATCAACTCGCAGGGAACCTACTACAATTACAGCGCTATTGAAGTACAGTACTGCGACAATGGTATCGAAATAATGGCAAATAAAATATCGATGCTTTCGGGATATTACGGCATAATGCTCTATTATTGCGATGCCGCCCTGACCAGCCCGGGGGTGATCGGAAATAATTTTATCCACATTGGCGGAAGCTCATCAACAGGCTATGGCATTTATGCCGACAATATTCACTACCAGCATTTTTATTATAACTCGGTAAATGTAACACGACCCGGGTCGGGCAATTATGCTTTTAACCTGGCCGATTCGTATTACTCTGATAATATTAATCTGCAGAACAATATTTTCTCAAATGCCTCGAACGGATATGCCATCAGAGTAAATCCAACTTCCGCAATCAACAGCTCCGATTACAACAACTTTTATTCCGGCGGAAACTACGTCGGAGTGTGGGGAAGCAGCAATTGCTCAAGCATTTATAGTTGGCAAAGCTACAGCTCGCTGGATGCTAACTCCATATCGATTGATCCGGAATTTGCAAGTAGTGCCGACCTGCATGTTCAGGCTTATCAACTCGATAACCTGGGATATGCTGTACCGGAAATAACCGTCGATATTGACGGCCAGTCCCGCGACCTGACTACCCCCGACATGGGGGCCGACGAATGGGAAACACCTCTCAACGATGCCGGTGTTGTTGCCATCGACGAGGGCCTGACCTATTGCATCGAAAACGACTCGGTTTTTGTAAGCATTAAAAACTATGGAACTAATGCCCTGACCTCAGTTACCATAAACTGGGAGGTAAATAACACAGCCCAAACGCCTTTCGCCTGGACAGGTAATCTGGCCCAGGGGCAAAGCCAGGGGCCTTTCAGCATTGGATTTTTTGATTTTACGCTTGGAAGCGATTACGATATTGTTGCCTATACAAGCAACCCAAACGGCGGCACAGAAGGCTTTACACATAATGATGTCAGTCAGATTGAAAATGTTTACCAGGCCATGTCGGGCAGCTACACCATTGGCGGAAACAACCCCGATTATTCGAGCATTGCCGATGCTGTTACTGACCTGACCAACGGTGGCGTTTGCGGCCCTGTAAGCTTCCTGCTTCGCGATGGCATTTACAACCAGCAGGTTAGCATT
>CAYLZH010000013.1:9528-16742 GCA_964388245.1 uncultured Bacteroidales bacterium | reverse complement strand
GTTGGCAAAGCTACAGCTCGCTGGATGCTAACTCCATATCGATTGATCCGGAATTCTATTCTGATTCAGATTTGCACATTTGTAATCCATTGTTAGATGGAACAGGATACCCCGTGATGCAATTATCCATTGATATTGATGGGCAAACGCGCGAAATACTAACACCTGATATAGGTGCTGATGAGTTTACTAATACACTGAACCTAAACCTGCCTGCCGACACGTTTTTCTGTAGTTCAGGATTTCTTGATGCCCAAAGTCCTGGCTCAACTTACAATTGGTCGAATGGTGCAAATAGTCAATCAATCCAAATCTTAAGTACTGGCACTTATTGGGTTGAAGTAAGTAATGCCTGTGGAACAATAACGGATACAACCCACGTTGCAATATTAAGCGAACTTATTGTTGATCTTGGGCCCGACACCATTATTTGTAATGGAAATCCTTATTATTTAGATGCTGGATATCAGAATGCTAACTATAATTGGTCAAATGGTTCAAACCTTCAATCTATTACTGTTAATAATTCGGGAAGTTATTGGGTTGAAATAAACAATGGAAATTGCGTTGGAAGCGACACTGTTCTTGTAACATTCAATGCGATGCCGGTTTCCCAATTCAGTGTCAATACGCCAGTATGTGAAGGAGACAGCAGCATGGTTCAATTTATTGGAACAGCTTCGGGATTTGCTAACTACATTTGGAATTTCGATGGAGGAAATGGATCACCTGGCATAGGAATAGGTCCGCACTATGTAAATTGGCAAACAGCCGGCACTTACACAATTTCACTTGTTGTTGAAGACAATGGATGTACTTCATCCCTAAGCAGTGATTCTGTTTTGGTAATGGCAACACCATCATCAGATTTTATATTCAGTTCAAACTCAATATGTGGTGACGATACATGCAGTGTTATATACGTCGGTAATGGTTCAACAAACGCAACATACAACTGGAATTTTGGACAAGCCACACTATTGAATGGTACCGGCCAGGGACCCTACCAGTTACAATACATCAATCCCGGAATACATCCGGTTACACTTTCGGTTGAAGAAAATGGATGCATTTCGCAAACCTATACCGACAGCATTGAAGTAGGCTTTGTTCCGGATGCTTCTTTTATTCTCAGCAACGCAAATATTTGTTCCAGCGACACTATTGTTACAACCTACACTGGGAATGCATCTGTCGGTGCACAGTTCATTTGGAATTTTTCTGGCGGAAATATTATTAATGGATCGGACCAGGGACCTTATACCCTTGTTTACTCAACTCCAGGCACCCAAACTATTTCATTACTTATCGATGAAGGAACATGCAGTTCGGAAGAATATCAGGCAAATCTTGAAATTTTTTCAATACCCACTTCCGATTTCAGCCTCAGCAATTCAATGTTATGCAGCACTGATACCCTGATCATGACCTATACCGGAACTGCTACAAATTCCGGAAATTTTGTATGGAATTTCGATGGTGCCGATCTGTTAAGTGGAAATAATCAGGGCCCGTTTGAATGTCAATGGGATTCGGCTGGAAGTTATATGCTTACATTGCAGGTTGAAGAGAATGGGTGCCAATCGGATCAAAGCCAACAACAAATCGATATTATTCTTTCTCCCACTTCTGAAATATCAATTACCAATCCGGTTTGTGTCGACGAGGAAGCTTTACTCACCTATCTGGGAAATGCGACATCATCTGCTACTTATGATTGGAATACCGATGGATCAACCATTAATCCATTTGGGCAGGGACCACACAATGTTTCCTGGAATTCAGAAGGAATTAAAACAGTTACCCTCGAGGTAGAAGAAGCAGGCTGTTGGTCAGAGCAATCAATAGTTCAAGTAACAGTGAATCCACTTCCTGAACAGCCTGTAATAAACCTGACCGATAACATTTTCACCTCAAGTTCATCAGACAATAATCAATGGTTATTAAACGGGGCACCAATTTCCGGTGCAACATCGCAGTTTCACATTGCTACTGCAACCGGATTTTACCAGGTTGAAGTAAGCAATATTTACGGGTGTGTTGCAATCAGCGATATGATTTATTTTGATTATACAGCGATTGACAATTATTTATCTGATTCGGAAATCAATATTTATCCTAATCCGGCAAACCAATTCATATTTATTGATGCAGGTGGATATGGACGCACTGTTAAATTTTCACTCTATAGCTTAACCGGTGGGGAATTAGATCTTCCGTTTACTGGGCACACTAACCTGGTTTATCGAGTTGATTTGTCACAGGTTGTTCCAGGAACCTATATTATGAAGATTTATAATGATGAAATAATTTCGTTCAGAAAAATATTAAAACATTAAATAATTAACAAATAAATGGTGCAACTATTTTTGTACTCTTGCATCTTAATATTGATTTGGCTTTTATATGGTAGTTGATAAGCAGTTAATAGCAGATTGTAAACAACAGGACGAGCGTGCACAACGAGAGCTCTATCAAAGTTATTCCCCTGTTTTATTTGGAATATGTTTACGGTATTGCCAAAATCGTGAGGAAGCGGAAGACCTTTTACAAGAAGGTTTTTTAACCATCTTCACAAAGATTGATCAGTTTTCCGGCAACGGAAGTTTTATTGGCTGGATGAGGCGTATTATTATTAATACTGTTCTCATGAGCTACAGGAAAAAATCTGATAAAGATTTCATGATTAGTGTTGATGAAGTAAATCAGATTAATTTATCGAATGTTCACACAGAAGAAACAATAGAGCCTGAAGCATCGCCGGAAAATGTGAAGGAAATGATTAAGCAATCTGATTTCTCGCAGGAGGAATTATTACAAGCGGTTGCGCAATTACCTGAAGGATACCGGATTGTTTTCAATCTGGCAGTCATCGAAGGATATAAGCACAGGGAAATCGCCGGGCAATTAGGTATATCAGAATCAACTTCGAAAAGTCAACTGCTCAGGGCAAGAAAGCAGTTACAAAAGATTTTATACAAGAAGTGCCTTGATAAAAAGAAAAATAAGAGAAAATTAGTATATGCATTTGCATTTTTGGGTATGAACGAAGATTTTAATTACATCGATGAAATCCTGAAGAAGGGTTTCGACAACCTGAAGGTACCTCCGGGAACCGATTGGGCTGCACTAAGTTCTAAATTAGGAGCTGCAAAAACTTCAGCAGGTACTGCATCAGCAGGAAGCGGAACTGCGTCGGGCTTGAAAAGCGGAATAAGCATTGTATCAAAAGTCAGCACCAATGTTGTCAGTTATATCAGCAGCAACTTAATGACATTTGTTTCCGTCCTCACAGCTTCGGTAATAAGCATGGGAGTTATTACAAGTTCTTCAACTATTGATACAGTGGTGGCTTCAGGCCAGCCTAACCCAGCTTCAATTGTACCTGTTATTAATAATGATCTACAGGATCAAAATTACGACTATCAAAGTAATATTCCTGAATCAGAAATTCCTGAATCAGAAATTCCGGCTGATGAAAACAATTTCCAAAATTCGAATGATATATCTTCAGAACAATCGCCGGAAAAAGAAACCATTTACGATACCATTAAGGTACCGGTCGTGAAGACTATTTACAAAACTAAAATCATCAGAGATACAATAAGAAAAACAAAACCTGTAATAATCAATTAAATACGCAATATTGTTTTACACCAACACATGGTAACCAAAGAGTTTAAAAGCCAAATCATATTTCTTTGGCCCGGAAAAAGTAAAACCGTCATCAGTGCAATTGCTACCACAGTTTATAATACATTAAGCAGGAGCCGCAATAGATATGGATATTACTTATTATGGCTGCTTATCTTTGTGTTGGGAATAAAGCAATTAAATGCAAATGATATCGATAATGTAAATTCTTCAGTGACCTACATGCCTGATAAAGAATTGGCCTGTTCAGAAAACTCGTTATACATACCAGGCAATGATACAATTATTTTCTATGATACAATATTCACATTCGACACAGTTTATACATATCAAACTATTTATGATACCGTATTTGTGTACGATACCATGTTTATTGATTTTGATGATCGCTTAACCTCTATCAATTGCGAATCACTCTTGTTTGAGACTAATAAATTCAGTGGGTTGGGCAGTATGAAACGAACACAGAAAAAAGTTGTTAATAATCCAAATAACTACCATTGGTCGCTTGAAGCTTATGCATCATTGTTCACTTATTCGTACCGTTTCAAAACCGATGATGCAAGGCAAAACGACCTCCTCGAATCGAGGAAATCTTCCTTTACTCCCAAAACAGGATTGAATGCAGGAATCTCGATAAATCTCCATCCTCACAAAAATTTCATGATCCAGAGTGGTGCCGGGATTATCCGGTTTGAGGAGAAACAAGATTTCTATTCCGAAAAAACAGTAGTTGATACCATTCAAGTTACTGAATTTGAATGGAATGAATATATTGATGTTGATACTATTTGGTTCCTGAATGTAGATTCGCTTATCCTTGGCGACACAGTATGGGAGCCCTATTACAATACATCAATAGTTTCCCGCTTAGATACCATTTTATCTGAGGAATATGAGAACAGGCTTTTATCAAACCAACGAACAGGAATTAATAGCTGGAGCTATATCGAAATTCCTTTAACTGCATCATGGATTAATCGATGGGGAAATTTTAATTTTGGAATAAAATCGGGTGTAATTACCGGTTTCTTATATAAGGTAAACCGATACGAAGTCTATCCTGTCAATGATATGTTTAGTTCCATGATTCAGACTAAGAAAGAATTAGAACAAATAAACCTTTCAGTATATATAGCAACCTGTGCCGAATATCATTTTGCTGATAAATGGAGCATAACCCTCGAGCCATGGATAAGAATGCCTCTGTTTCGGTTTTCCTATAGCGAAAGTGTACAGTTAAAAATCCGGTCACAAGGATTGCGGGCAGGCATCAGGTATTATTTTTAATCTGAGAAAAATGAAAAAGCTAATAATTCTAATATTCTTAACAGCTTTGATCCACCAGGCATCAGGCTATCATTTTACCATATCCGGAACGATAGTCGATAATCTCAATAATCCTGTAGTATCTCAAAAAGTTTCGATACATTCCGGATGGTTGCAGATACCCGATATAGTTTTCACTGATATTAATGGAAATTATCAAATAGATTATTCAATTCCAGGACAATACCATCCCGAATTTTATGTACAGTCGTGGGCATGGTGTAATAATGAATATACAAATCATCTTGAACAATTTACAGCCGATAATGATACATTTTATATCGAATTCCAATTTTGTCAACAAAATAATCCACCTGATTTTTGTATAGCTGATTTCTATATCGAGAAGCATAATAATCATTCGTTTCACTTTTTATCTACCTCATTAGGCAATATTGATTCACTTCACTGGAACTTCGGAAATGGAATCACATCAAACGAATACTATCCGTATTACCACTATCCGCAGAATGGATTATACCTTGTTTGCCTGACCATTTATGCAAATGGGAATTGTACCAATCAGAAGTGTAAATTGCAGCCAGTGGGCCCCTGGGAAAATGCATTTGGAAATGTTGAAGTAAATAATCATGATTTACCCAACGGAAAGGCATTCATCTACCAAATAACAGGTAGTATGGATATAGTCTGGACATATTCAGTCGATATTCTTGATGGTAGTTTTTATGTTCCCTATCTATTCTATAATGATTTTTTTATACAGGCAATACCTGAATTTGATATATCTGAGCCTCATTTCCCGAAATATCTACCAACCTATTATAATAACTCAATATCGTGGCAAAATGCCAATGCCATTCATTTCTCCGGGCCACAAACAAGCATTAATATGGAACTGGCCTCTTATGATTATATGTATTATGGGGCATGTGGCATTTCCGGTATTCTCCAGCGATTTGATACTGTCCCAAACACTCAGGGTCCTTCGTGGCTTACTGATAATATGGTTCCGCCGGTTGTTGTATTCTTATTAGACAGCACCGGAACACCACTCGATTTCAGATATTTTGAAGAATCGGGACCATTCATATTCGACAACCTCCCTGCCGGAAACTATACTTTACGAACAGAAAAATTCAGGGTAGAGCCTCATGATATTCCTATTGTTTTATCAGATATTGCACCTAATAATTCTCCAGTCGAAATTCTGGTTAAAGATTCAGCCATACAAATTGGAATTGATGAATTTGATTTTTATGATTCGAAAATCAGTATATTTCCTAATCCGGCAAAAGAAATATTAAAATTACAGTTTGAAAATTCAGGGTATTATTCAATCGAGCTGATAGATCTTTTTGGACATAATCATTTATCTATTTCACACTCATTATTTAGGACTGAAACAATAAACCTATCTGACCTGGCTGATGGGGTATATATAATTCGAATAACAAATCAGGATGGACAAATTTTCATGAAAAAAATCAATAAAATCCATTAATTCTGTGCAACTATTCAAATCAACCTGCATCTTACAAGCAAACAAATTATTATTTAAACAAAAACTAGTATGAGAAAATCAGTATTATTAATCTTATTTGCAACTGTTGCGATGATAGCAACAGCCCAGGGGCCCGGCAATCAAGGCCAGGGAGGCAATGGTGGAAACAATGGAAACTGTGGAAACGGAGGTAACGGAAATTCTGGAGGTGGCGGAGGCAACCAGTGGGATACCACTTTTGTTGCTACAGATACAATGATAACACCAAGTGGCGATACACTTTGGTTCCCAGGCGATACCATAACTTTACCATGGGGCAATGGAAACGGAAACCCTTGGGGAAACGGTGGTAATGGAAACGGCGGAAACGGAAACGGTGGTAACGGAAATGGTGGCAACGGAAACGGTGGTGGCAACGGAAACGGTGGTGGCAACTGCGGTGGCGGTAATAATGGCAACGGATCACCATGGGGTGGCGGAGGCAACCAGTGGGATACAACTTTTGTCGCAACCGACACTATGATTACGCCCTGGGGTGATACACTCTGGTTCCCCGGTGATACTATAACTTTACCCTGGGGCAATGGAAACGGAAACCCATGGGGAAACGGTGGCAATGGAAACGGTGGCAATGGAAACGGCGGTGGCAACTGCGGTGGTGGTAATAATGGCAACGGATCACCATGGGGTGGCGGAGGCAACCAGTGGGATACCACTTTTGTCGCAACCGACACTATGATTACGCCCTGGGGTGATACACTCTGGTTCC